>CAXUHU010000060.1:0-20567 GCA_964250925.1 uncultured Acetobacteraceae bacterium | reverse complement strand
ACTTGCCATCGAGTACACTCCGGGGGGCATGGACCGCCAGGCCACCCGTTCCCCCGGCGATGGTGCCGAGCCGGCCGCCAGCCGGCGTGGTCCATTGTTGGCGCTACTGGTCGTGATAGGCCTGCTCGCATCGGGGGTGTGGCTTATGCACCGCTTGTCGGCAGTGGGTCGGATGCAGGACTGCGTGACGACAGGCCGTCGGGATTGCAACACCTCACAGGTTCATGCGTCCTAGCGACCGCGGCAGTCTCGACAGCTTGCTCTCGCCAGGGCTACTAGCGCCTGCATGTTCCGGCTTGCCGGCCGGCCACTCGCCAACGGGTAAAGCAACTGCAGCCAAGCGCTAAGCCCACCCTCCCGAACCGGATGCACAGCCAACAGGCTGCGCTGTCCAGTTTCGCGGCGCATCTGTATGCCGAGGAACGTGCCTGGCTTGGCCTGTTGGCGGACGTGAGCGCCAGCGCCGCAACCGTGCTCGCGGCGCGTGCGGCCGGATGTCTGGAGGCATTGCCCGGGCGTGGACTTTCAAGGCCGGGCACGCCATCGGTCTTCGTAGAACTCGCAGGAGGGTTGCCGTCCTCAGCAAGTCTGAAGGCGGCTTGGCTCGAACTGTCGGACAGGCAGGACGAGTGTGAACTGACATCGCGGGATCTGGCCTGTATCGAAGCGTTATGGCCTATTGCCGTGCCGACGGCCTGCCTGCTCGCGTCCGGTGGTGACGAGCGGCTCACGCTCGATCCGTCGACCGGTCTGAACCGGTACGGATGTGCGCCTTGGCCGCGAGGGGATGTCATCAGCTTCGGTTCGTGCACGGCCTCCAGCTTGTCGCCGGGCGCTTTTGCGGCAGCCGAGCAGGCCAGGCGCGCGTTGGCGGCTGCAACGCTGGCTGCCGCACCTTCGGTGGCACTGGCCGCCGCCTCGGACGCAATCGGCGCGGCACTCGTGGCGTATTTCGGGGTGGCAGACTTGGCCGAGGCGGTGCTTGCTGCGTCGGGCACCGATGCGGCCCTGGTCGTGACAGGGCTGCTGGCGGCAGAACGGCCGGGTGAGACGCTGACGAGCATCGTCATGAGTCCGTCCGAGACCGGCAGCGGTGTACCTGATGCGGTGCAGGGGCGTCACTTTGCAGCCAGCGCCGCAGCCGGCTGCAAGGTGGGCAAGGGCCAGCCGATCGAGGGCTTGGCGCAGTTTCCGCCCCTGACCACGGTGGCGTTGCGAGACAAGGCCGGCACTCCTCGTTCCTTGGCCGACGTAGCAGCCGACTGCCGAACCGCCGTGCAGGCTGGCGCGACGCGCGGCCACGTCGTGCTGCATGCCATCGACGGCTCCAAGACCGGGCTGACCGCGCCCGACCGCGCTACCTGCCGTCGGCTGGCAGACAGTTTCGGCAGCCGGTTGGACATCGTGGTCGATGCTTGCCAGGCGCGCATCGAACCGGCCCTGATCCGCTGGTACCTGCAGCAGGGCTTCCCCGTGCTGGTCACGGGCTCGAAATTCTTTGCCGCGCCCGGCTTTTGCGGCGCAGTCCTGTTCCCGCGCGAGCGTCTTCGACGCATCGCCAAGCATGGGCGGCTGCCGGCCGGGCTGGCGCCGTACGCTCGGCTGGAGGGCGGGTTCGGCTCGCGGCGTTGCCTGGGACTGGTGTTGCGCTGGCGAGCCGCGCTGCACGAAATGCAAGCTTTCGGGCAGCTGCCCGCTGGGCAGATCAGCCGTAAGCTCGACGCTGCCGGCCAAGCTGTCCGGCGAGCGCTGCAGGGCGACCGCCGTCTGACATTGATCGAGGCACCAAGGCCCGAAGGCCTAGGCTGGTCCGACCGACCAAGCGTGTTCACCTTCATGATCCGCTCAGTCGGGGGCTGGATGACACCGGCGACGCTGCGCCGTCTATATGAGGCCATGAGCATCGATCTATGTGGCGAGCTGCCGCGCGATACGCATGAAGCCGCGGTGCGACTCTGCCAGCTCGGCCAGCCCGTTGAGCTCGGACATCCATCTCTGGGCGGCCTGCGCATTGCCATCAGCGCAGCCCAGATCGTGTCCCATAGCGACCAGCAAGACGAGTTGGCAACGGTGATCGGCAAACTCGGCCTGCTGCTCGATCGAGCGGCCCACCGGTCATGGGGTGGGCTGGACGCAGTCGCTCCACCGCAGGCGCAGATCGTGCCATCGGCCAGGCTCACAGGCTGACCGCCCTGCCCTGACCGAGACTGAACCCTTCTCGCATGGCCGATTGCACAGCAGACTCGCTGTTCAGCCCGGTCAGGACGATCAAGGACGTTCGGGGCAGCAAAGCCGTGACCTCGTTCAAGCCGCGGACAGATGCTGCCTCCCAGGCGAGCTTGACAATGGAGATGCCTGCCGAGCCCGTGTCCAAAACATTGAGCATTGCCGGTGTGGCGCCAGCCAGTGCCAAGCGGTACGAGCGGGCAACCGCGAAATTCCGGGCAAAGGTAAAAGTGGCGGGGTCGGACAGCATATCGGCTGCCCGCAGGTTGAGGATAACCTGACCACGCAGAGCTGACGGCAGCGCCTGGTCGAACCCCAAGAATTCGGGCGACAGCAGCGAAGCAACGTTGAGGTTTACTGCAAACGGGCCGCGGCCCCGCAACTCGCGCGGCATTGCCAGCATGGTGAGCATGCGCTGGTCCAGCGTGCGGGTCAGGCGTCTGAAAAGCCACGGATCGCTCCGTAGTTCCCGCCCAGGGCAAACGGCGGCGGCCAACTCGTCGAGGGCGAAGACCCGCTCCTCCCACGCGGGCGGCATTCCGTTGCCCGGCAGTGCCATAACTGGGCGCCAGTGAATGAAGCGGGCGAGGTCGGCCTGCGACAATCCCGCCTCCAACCGCGCGAGCAACCTCGTATCGAGTGGCGTACTGCCCAAAACCGGCTGCCCCGATGGCTCCTGGCGGTCACACAACACCTCATGCAGCCAGGCAGCTTGCTCCGGCAGGTCGTAGAGCGTCAGCAATTCGCCCAGAGCTGGCGATTGGCCTTTTGGCTGGCCCGATAGCAGATGCCCCAGCGCCGTTCGCGCCAGGGCCAGCGCCGCATCACCCGAGCCGCGCCAGACGATTGCGAAACGTCCGCGGGACAGTTCGAACGATCGTGCCCGGTCGGCAGTAGCCAGCTCTTGAAGGGCTTGGCGTGCAAGCTGCACGTGGTGCGGACGGGCTAGAGGCGGCGGCAGACGATCGGTATGCAGCACGACGGCGCGACGGCGGGCGCCAGACATCTGACTCTGGCGGATCAGCTCTCGCAAGGCATCGTCGCCGTGGCGCTCCATCGCCGGTGTCTGCCCGAACCGCTGCATCAGACCCCAGCACCGATCCCGCCGCCGTCAAGCAGCGCTGGATTGCCGCAGCCGGTACGGCCGGGGACACCGACGGCACTGCCGCGCGCTATGCATTGACGTAGAGTGCACGCTCCCGAGCTGTGGCAGCTTGCCATCCGGGTAGCAGCCTGCACCTGGTCGAGGAATGGTCCCTGGACCATGCCAATGCCGTGCGCCTGCGCCCAGGCCAGGGCGAGCTGCGAATCAACGTTCTGCAGCACGATCCGGGCCGGCGCGATCCCCGCCAGGCAAGCAGCAGAACGGCCCTGCCCATGAGTAGCCAGCAGGGACGGCGACCAGACCAGCTTCAACAGATCGGGGCGAAGTGCGGCCGGGGCGATCAAGCTCAGCGCGCTCGGGCCGATTTCACCGATGACTAAGTCGCCCCCCGTCAGCTTCAGCACGCGGCCGGCGTGTTCCATCAGGTCGAGGTCGGCGCAGGCTTGCATGAGCGGTATGCAGGCCCCGAACCGCACGCCGTAGCCAGCTGCCCGACGGCAGAGCCTGGCGAAGCTCGGCGAGAGGATCGCCTCCAGCCCAAGCTCAATGTGGATCGGCAGGCCCGCCTTGACGGATGGGCGAGTCAGGCGACCGCCGGCCGTCAGGTCTTCGGCGAGAAGCTGGATCACCTGCGCGTCAAGGCCGGAGGCGAGGTGGCGAAGCAGGTAGGGGTCGCCCGTGGCAGAGGCCACGAGCGGTCCGAGGTCGAGGGCGGCCAGCGACACCTCGATCGTGCGAAACGCCGGCGAAAGACGATCGGCCAGCGTTTTGCCCCGCTCAGGGCTGAGCGACATCCCCACCTGCTGCACCATCAGATCGGCAAGCGGCGCCTTGGCCAGAATTCCTTGCAACGCGGCAAGGCTGAGCACGCCATCTGGCCGGTTTGCAGACCGATCCTCCGCCCCGTCCTCCGGCGGAAAGCCGGCGGCGCTGTCGGACAGATACGCGACGAGGCTGGATGCCTCGCGATCGATCCGCCACAACGACGTGAGCCGCCCCGGGTCGGGCACATCCGCCGCGAACAGCTTTGCCAGCGTGGCTGGAAGCGCATCGGGCGCCAACACGGGTTCCGGCGCTAATGTGGTGGACAAACCCGAAGATCGTGCGCCGCCGTCGCAAAGCAGCACCAAATCCAGGTTGCGCATGGCAAATACCTGGCCGCCAAACCGTGCGGCCGCGTCCTGCAGCAACACGCGCGCCACGCGGATGTGGTGCGCCCGGGGTGCCGGCGGGGCTAGCCGCGACAGGTGAAGCACCACGGCCAAGCGGTTCGTCGGTTGTCGCCGCGCGCTGTCGCACGCCTCCCACAACTGGCGCTCGGACCCTGTCAATGACTGCGTCCCGGCCTGTGGCTTGGCAAGCATGCTGGCCGGCAGCGCATGTTCCTGCACCGCCATCACCGGCAGATGCGCCCGATTGGGAGCCTGGACCAAAACTGCACCGTATGGCCGATGATCCACCCCCTTCGTGCTGTTGCGCCCGCATCGCCGTTCCCAGCTTCGGCCGCCGAGCGTTAGAGTGACGCGATATGGTTGACCTTCCATTAGCGCCCGCCAGCCTTCGCCCAGGCCTGCGCATCTACGCCATCGGCGACGTGCACGGCTGTCTCGATCAATTGTCAGCCCTGCACTGGGAGATCGCAGCCGATCTGGGGACACGGCCGGTGGGCGAGAGCTTGCTGATACATCTGGGCGACTACGTCGATCGCGGGCCGGACAGCGCCGGAGTCATTTGTATGCTGAACGGCAGTATCGTCGCTCCTGTAAGCCGCCGTATCGATTTGCAGGGCAACCACGAAGCCATGATGATGGCGGCCCTGTCGGGCCAGCCCCGGCCTGCGGAACTTTGGGTTGACAACGGCGGCCGCGCCACGCTGGACAGCTACGACGTGCCGCACGACGCGCTGCCGGACGAATGGGTCCAGTGCGTGCCGCTGGCGCATCGGCGATGGATCAGCACCCGGCCGCTGACGCACCGGGAAGGAGGATACCTGTTCGTGCATGCCGGCATCCGGCCGGGACGCAAGATCGTTCGCCAAACTCCAGATGACCTGCTTTGGATACGCGAGCCGTTCCTATCGAGCCGGGAGCAGCACCCCTATGTGGTGGTACACGGCCACACGCCCCGCACCAATCCGGACGTGCGAGCAAACCGTATCGGTATCGATACAGGAGCGGTCATGGGCGGCACCCTGACCTGCCTGGTTCTGGAGGAGAACCAGATGAACTTTTTGACAGCTTGAGGGCAGATTTCCCTCATCTTTCCTTGCCTAGGGCGTTTGCGGCCGATAGGCATGATGGCGATGTTGAAAGACGAAGCCGCCTTGCCCGACGCCGAGCTGGCCGAGGCGATCCCACGACTGGCGCGCGCCAGCGTTTTGGTGATCGGCGACGTCATGCTGGACCGCTATGTGTTCGGCAGCGTGGCGCGGATCAGTCCCGAGGCGCCGGTTCCCGTGCTGTCGGTAGATCGCGAGCTGGCGCTGCCTGGCGGCGCGGGCAACGTTGTCCGCAACCTGACGGCACTGGGCGCCGCCGTGGCCTTCGTATCCGTCGTCGGTGACGACCAAGCCGGCTCGGACCTCACAGGGCTGATCGGCGGTCAGCCGAACGTCGAGCCCTGGCTGCTGGTACAGGGCGGCCGCTGCACCACGGTGAAGACGCGCTTCATCGCCGCCGGCCAGCAACTGCTCCGCTCCGACCAGGAGGTGACGGGCGCGGTGCATCCCAAGCTGGCCGAGCGCATGCTGCGCATCGCCGGCGACGCCCTGGCCGCCACCAGCGTCACCGTACTGTCGGATTACCGCAAGGGCCTCCTAAGCGGCGACGTGCCGCGCCGTATCATCGAGGCGGCGCGCGCGGCCGGTCGGCCGACGGTCGTCGATCCGCGCGGCCCCGATTACGACCGGTTCGCCGGCGCCGATGTGGCGGTGCCGAGCCTGCGCGAGCTGGCCTCGGTCACCGGCATGAGCGTGGGCAGCGACTTGCATGTGGCCGCAGCCGCGGGATGGCTGCGCACGGCGCATGGTTTCGGCGCAGTGGTGGTCAACAAGGGGGCAGAGGGGCTGTCCGTCGTCAGCGGCGAGGGCGTGCTGCACCTGCAGCCCAGCATCGCCGAGGTGTTCGACTTGGCGGGTTCGGCCGACACCGTGGTTTCGGCGCTGGCCGCGGGGCTGGCGATCGGTCTGCCCTTGCCGGTGACGGCCCGGCTGGCGAACCTGGCCATGGGAGTGGCGGCCGGTCAGCCTGGTATGGCCGTGGCGCAGGGCACCGATCTCGTCGCCATGCTGACACCCCAGGGCCGCGCGCTGCGCAAGATCGTGGCGACCGAGGTAGCCGCCGAGCAGGTGGACCGCTGGCGTCGGATGGGCCTGCGCACCGGTTTGATCACCACGAGCCAGGGCCGCTTCAGCCGCACCCGGCTGGACACTGCGCGGGCGGCCTGCGACCGGCTGGTGCTTGGCCTTGAGACGGCCGGCGGCACCGACGAGGACGCGGCCAAGCGCACCCTATCGGACGCGGCGGCTTTGGCGTCGGTCGATCTGATTTGCCTGTTTTCCGAGGGCGCGCAAACCGAGACGTTGCGCCAGCTGCGCCCCGACCTTCTGATCGACGCCTCGCCGGGCGCCACGATGGCCGAACTGGTGCGCGGCTGGGGCGGAGAAGTGCTCGCCGGCTAGGAGCGTTCGATTCCTCTCGCTTCGAGGATCGGCTTGGTGGAGTCCATCCGCGCTACGGCTGAGGGGGCACTATGCCGGAGGGTGGATAGGGCGGCAGCAGGGGCGGCGGCGCCGGCAGGCCCGCCGGCGTGTTGCCCACCGCCTTGACCATCAGGTCGACCGCCGTCTCCAACTGCTTGTCGTGGCCGGCGAGCAGGTCGGCCGGCTCGTTCTCCACCTCGATGTCCGGATCGACGCCGTGGTTTTCCACTGCCCATTGCCGGTCCGGCGTGTACAGCGCGTCCTCGGGGATGGTGACGTAGCCGCCATCCATCATGTGCCATTCGCCGCGTATGCCGCGCACGCCGCCCCATGACCGCGTGCCCAGCAGCTTGCCAAGCCCGTAGCGCTGGAACAGCCAGGGGAAGATGTCGCCGTCCGAGGCGGACCAGTGGTTCAGCAACGCGATTTTCGGCCCGCCGATCATCTCGTTGGGCTCGGTGCTGGAGGCCCCCTCGCGGTTGGCGCCCAGCGAAACCAGCGTGCGGCGCAACCGCTCCAGCGCCATCGGGGCCACGAAGCCGCCGCCGTTCCAGCGGTCGTCCATGATCAGCGCCTGGCGGTCGAGCTGGGTGTAGAACTGGCGCACGAATTGCTGCAGGCCCAGCTGCTCCATGTCCGACATGTAGATGTAGCCGACGCGGCCGCCGGACAGGCGATCGACCAACGCGCGGTTGTGGTCGATCCAGGCCGCCTCGCGCAGGCTCAGCTCCTTCTTCACCGGTTTCACGAGGACGTGCCGCGTGGGCCCAATAGGGCTGCCGGCGACGGTGAGATCGACCGGCTGGTCCGGGTCGGCCAGTTGCAGCAGGGCATCCGGGTCGGTGGGCGCGTGCAGCGCCTGGCCGTCGATGGCCAGGACGTAGTCGCCGGCCTTCACGCCCAGCCCCGGTTCGCCCAGGGGGCTGCGGTACTCCTCGCGCGTGTTGTCGCCCGGCAGGATGGCGGCGATCCGGAAGCGGCCGGAGGCGGGGTCGACGGCCCAATCGACGCCCAGAAGTGCCCCGTGCGCCTTGGGCGTGGTGTCGCCGTCGTCGCCGCCGCCCACATAGGTGTGGGAGTTGCCGATCTCGCCGTTCACCTGGCCGATCAGCCAGTTCAAATCCTCACGCGAGCCCAGCAGCGGCAGCAGCTTGGCGTAGCTGTCGTGCACTGCCTGCCAGTTCTGGCCGTTCATCACCGGCGAGTAGAACAGGTCGCGCTCCAGCCGCCACGCGTTCTCGAACATCTCGGCCCACTCGGCGCGCGGATCGACGATCATGCGCAGTTGGCCGAGGTCGAGCTTGTGGACCGCGTCGTGATCCTTCGTGGCGTCGGGCTTGGCGTCCAGCACGGTGTAATCCTTGTCGTGCTTGACCAGGACCTTCGTGCCGTCGGCCGACAGCGCGTAGCTGTCCACGTCCTCGCTCACCACCTCGTCCTTGCGGGTGGCGAAGTCATAGACGTGCAGGGCCGATTTTTCCCCTTTCAGCGATCCTTCGATGAGCGAGACCGGCTGGGTGAGGTAGAAGATCTTTCGACCTCGCGCGTCCATCTGCGCGATGTTGGCCGGATCGACCGGCACGGCCACCGCCCGGTCCATCATGCGGTCGAGGTCGATGCGGACCGGCGCCGCCGCAGGCTTGGCGGCCGGCGGCTTGTGGTCGGCCTGCTTGCCGTCGGCGCCCGGCTTCGGACTGGCCGGCTCCTTGGCGTCGTCTGCGCGGTCCGCCTCGTCGGAACGTGGCGCCAGCGGGGAAGCGGTGTCGGCGGCAAGCGGGATCGCGTAGATGCCGGTCGATTTCAAGACGGAGAAGTCGAACTCGGTGTCCGAGATAACGGTGTTTTCGTGCCGGCTCGACTGGAAATACAGGTATTTGCCGTCCGGCGACCAGACCGGGTTGCTGTCGGTGCCGTCGCCGGCGCCCAGGCGCGTGGTGCGTCCGCTGGCGATTTCATAAAGGTAGAGGTCGCGCCGGCGCTGGTGGTCGCGCAGCGCCATGCTGAAGGCGAGCCATCGTCCATCGGGCGAAAAGGCCTGGTCGTGGATTTCCGTCAGCCTGTCCTGCGCCACCTGCTTCGGCGCGCCGCCCGCGGCCGGCACGGTCCACAGCCGGTGCGACGAGTCGGAGAACGCCAGCACCTTGCCGTCCGGCGACCAGATCGGGCCGTAGAGATAGCCCTGCTTGAAGCTGGTGAGCAGCGTTTCCGGTCCGCCCTCGGCCGGGCGGAGGGCCAGCTGCTGGTTGCCGCTGCTGTCGGTGGTGTAGGCGACGGTCTTGCCGTCCGGGGACCAGGCGGGGTGGTCCTCGTCGGCCCCCTGGGTCGCGGTCAGGTTGCGCGTGGCGCCGTGCTCGGTGGGCACGCTGAAGATGTCGCCACGGGCGGAGAACAGGCTGCGCCGGCCGTTGGGCGCCAGCGCGTAATCGACCTGCTGCGCCATGTCCTGGTCGCGCAGCATGTCGTGCACCTCGGCCGCCCGGGGCCGGGTGCGCGTGTTGTCGTCCGGCACGCTCAGCGGCACGGCGTGCAGCTGCTCGCCGGGCAGGTCCATTACGTAGAGCTTGCCGCCCTGCTGAAACGCGATCGCGTCACCGCCGAACGCGGGGAAGTCGATGTCGTAATCGGTGAAGTGCGTGACCTCACGCGTCTTCTTAGTGTCCGTGTCGTAGCACCAGATGTTGGCGCGCCGGTGCGCGTCCTGGTCCGACAGGTAGTAGATCTTGCGGCCGGCCCACATGGGCGAGGTGTTGGTGCCGGACCAGGTGGTGATCTGGTTCAGTTGCCGGCTGTTGAGGTCGTAGGTGAACAGCTGCTGCGCCAGGCCGCCATTGTAGCGTTTCCAGGTGCGGAAATTGCGGAAGATGCGGTTGTAGGCGATCGTGTGGCCGTCCGGCCCGTACGTCATCAGCCCCACCGCGCTGTCCAGCGGCATCTTGATGGGCGGGCCGCCGGCGACGGGAACCTGGTAGGCGTCGGCGATCCAGCTGTTCCATTGGTTGCGCTTGGACAGGTACACCACCGCGCTCGAATCCGGCGTCCAGGTCACCACCATGTTGTCCGGCGCGTGCCGGCCGCCGGTGCCCGGCTCGGTCGCCGGATGGTAGGTGAGCCGCCGCGCGGCACCGCCGGCGGACGGGATCACCCACACGTCGGTGCCGGCACGGCTCGCCTCGGTGTAGGCGATCCATTTGCCGTCCGGCGAGACGCGCGGGAACATGTCCTGGCCCGGCGCGCTGGTCAGGCGGATGGCCGTGCCGCCGGTCCGCGGCACCGACCAGATGTTGCCGTCCGCCACGAACACCACGCCGCCGGCGAACGGCTGCGGAAAGCGCGGCAGGGCGCAGCGGGCCGCCGGGGCGAGGGCCAGAACGGAGGCGGTGCAGAGAAGGGCTGCTGTCAGACGGAGCTTCACGGGGCTATCCTGCTGCGGAGGCACGAAACAGTAGCGAAACCGCCGGGCAGGTCCAGTGCAGCCGCCGCGTGCCCGCTGCCCATCCGCGCCGGACTGCGCTAGGCTCGGCCGAAATCGAGGAGTCCGCCCATGGGTCCCTACCCGCACGAAGCTCCGCCCTCCGTCGTCAGCGAGCAGAACCCGGCCGGCACGGACGGCTTCGGGTTCGTCGAGTACGCCCACCCCGACCCGGCGCAGCTGCACGCGCTGTTCAGCACCATGGGGTTCGAGGCGGTGGCCAGGCATCGCAGCCGCGCGGTGACGCTGTACCGCCAGGGCGACGTGAATTACCTGATCAACGAGGAGCCGGGCAGCCACGCCGTGCGCTTCGCCGGCGCACACGGCCCGTGCGCCTCGTCCATGGCGTTCCGCGTGGTCGATGCGCGGCAGGCTTTCGAGCGCGCCGTGGCGATGGGCGCGGAACCGGCCGACCCCGAAGCGGGCTCGCTGGTCATGGACGTGCCGGCGATCAAGGGCATCGGCAACTCGCTGCTGTACTTCCTGGACCGCTACGGCGCCAAGGGCTCGGCCTTCGACGCCGAGTTCGCGTGGACGGGCGCGCCCGATCCGCATCCCGCGGGCCAGGGCCTGTACTACCTCGACCACCTGACGCACAACGTCGGGCGCGGCCGGATGGACGTGTGGTCCAGCTTCTACGAGGGCATCTTCAACTTCCGCGAGATACGCTACTTCGACATCAAGGGCGAGTACACCGGCCTGTTCTCCCGCGCGCTGACCAGCCCGGACGGCAAGATACGCATCCCGATCAACGAGTCGGCCGACGACCGCAGCCAAATCGAGGAGTATTTGCACGCCTACCGCGGCGAGGGCATCCAGCACATGGCGTGCGGCTGCCACGACGTCTACCAGACGGTCGAGTCTCTGCGCGGGCGCGGGCTGGCCTTCATGCCATCGCCGCCGTCCACCTACTACGCCCGCATCGACGAGCGTGTGCCTGGCCACGGCGAGGACGTGGCGCGGCTGCAACGCCTGGGCATTCTGCTGGACGGCGAGGGCGCGGTCGCTGTGGGCGAGACGCAGGGCACGATGACCAAGGTGCTGCTGCAGATCTTCTCCGCCAACGCGATCGGGCCGATCTTCTTCGAGTTCATCCAGCGCAAAGGCGACGAGGGCTTCGGCGAGGGCAATTTCCGCGCGCTGTTCGTCTCCATCGAAGAGGACCAGGTGCGGCGCGGCGTGCTGGCCGAAGCGTAACCCGGCGGGAGAAGGCACCGATGAACCTCACGTTGCCCGTCCGCCCGGACGAGGCTGCGCCGGCATCGCAGGATTCGGCGCGCTACCAGACCGGCTTCGGCAACGGGTTCGAGACGGAGGCGCTGCCTGGCGCGCTGCCGGTGGGCCGCAACTCACCGCAGCGTTGCGCCTACGGGCTCTATGCGGAGCAGCTGAGCGGCTCGGCGTTCACCGCGCCGCGCGCCGCCAACGAACGAAGCTGGCTGTACCGCATCCGGCCGACCGTCAGCCATTGGGGCCGCTTCCGGCCTGTCCAGGCCGGACACTGGCGCACGGCCCCGTGCCCGTCCGAGGCCGTCCCGCCCGCGCCGATGCGCTGGGACCCGTTGCCGCTGCCCTCGGGAGCGCTGACCTTCCTGCAGGGCGTGCACACCGTCACCACGGCCGGCGACGCGGCCGCGCAGGCCGGCATGGCGGCGCATATCTACCTGGTCACCGCGTCCATGGCCGACGAGTATTTCTACAACGCCGACGGGCAGATGCTGTTCGTGCCGCAGGACGGGTCGCTGCGCCTCTGCACCGAGTTCGGCGTGATCGACGTGTCGCCCGGCGAGGTCGCCGTCGTGCCGCGCGGCGTAAAGCTGCGGGTGGAACTGTGCGGGTCGCCGGCGCGCGGCTACCTGTGCGAGAATTACGGCGGCAGCTTCACCCTGCCGGAGCGCGGCCCGATCGGCGCCAACTGCCTGGCCAACCCGCGCGACTTCCTGACCCCGGTGGCGGCCTACGAAGACCGCGACGCGCCGTCCCGCCTGGTCGTCAAATGGGGCGGCGCGCTGTGGCAGACCGAGATCGACCACTCCCCGCTCGACGTGGTGGCCTGGCACGGCAACTACGCGCCCTACAAATACGATTTGCGCCGCTTCTCGCCGGTGGGTCCGTTGCTGTTCGACCACGCGGACCCCAGCATCTTCACCGTGCTGACCTCGCCGTCCGAAACGCCGGGCACCGCCAACATGGATTTCGTGATCTTCCCGGACCGCTGGCTGGTGGCCGAGGACACGTTCCGGCCGCCCTGGTATCACATGAACATCATGAGCGAGTTCATGGGCCTGATCTACGGCGCGTACGACGCCAAGCCGCGCGGCTTCTCGCCCGGCGGCTTCTCGCTGCACAACACCATGCTGCCGCACGGCCCCGACCGCGACGCGTTCGAGAGCGCCAGCCGCGCCGAACTCACGCCGCACAAGCTGTCCGGCACGATGGCGTTCATGTTCGAGACGCGCTTTATGCAGCAGGTGACGCCGTTCGCGGCAGGCCTGCCGCAGTTGCAACCCGATTACGGTGATTACGGCGCCAAGCTGGCCCGGCGCTTCGACCCGTCGCGGCCCTAAGTGTCGGCGGTCTGGTTGCGCGTCACGCCATAGGCCCAGGCGAACCCGATCACGCCGCCCTTGGCGAAGGGCAGAATGGCCAGGACGGCGATCAGGAAGGCCGGGATCGTCACGGCCGCCTCGATCCACAGCGGCAGGTTCCAGGTGCGGTCGCAGACGACGAAGATCGGCGTGAGCAGGTGCAGCGTGAGGAAGATGGTGACGTAGGGGGCGAAGTCGTCGGACGGGTACTGCTCGTTGTCGTTGCCGCAGGTCCGGCACGTTCCGATGACGGCCAGGTAGCCGCAGAACAGCCGCCCCTGGCCGCAGGCCGGGCAGGTCCGCGACACGCCGCGCTTGAGGCCGAGCCACAAGGCGGGTTCCGACCGTTGAATGCCGCCAGGCTGGCCCGCGGCGCTGACCGGATCGAACGGCATGACTTTCGATGTCCCCTCAGGTCTCAGGCGCTCGTGGCACGGAGCTTAACACCTGGCCTGCTCTCGGCGGCAAATCACATTGTCGGCCGTCATGGGTCGGGTGTAACGCTGGGCGGGCGGTCGGAGGCACTTGGCATGGCACGGACGCAGTTCACGGTTGTGTTAGACGAATCGGTGCTCGCCCTGGCGCAACGCCTCGCCGACGCGGAGCACCAGACGATCGGCTCGGTCTTCGAGGCAGCGTTGATCGAATACGCCGGGCGGAAGGGACTGGCGGTCGAGACGCCGCTCGGACCCGAGGAGGTTCGGTGATCACATGCACCGGCTGTGCAGACACCTTGCATCGATGGGCCTATGCTCGGTTGTCGTTTCGATCCATGCGACCGCCCAGCCCTCCGCCGTGCAGGACGGTGCCGACCGGACGCGGCACATTTTTCGAACGAGCCATCGGGCAGTCCAGCCGACATCCGCTGGAGATTTCACGCCGGTAGATAGCTGGTTTTCTTACGGGCCTGCGCGGACGATTGGGGCCGGCGTGACGCTGGTCCTTCATCCCAAACCTGCGATCGACGACACAATCCGGTTTGGGGCAGTCGAAGAGGAAATCGTAATTCTAAGCGAACGGCAAAGGCGGGATTTCGCGCTGCTGAAGCCGAATGACGCGTTGACCGGACCGCGGGCGCTGGACGCGTTCCAGCCCTACGTTCCTCTGCCTGGAGCGACGTGTACCTACAAAAACCTATGCTACGACATGTCGCAGCCGCCGCTCCGCGCCTCCATCTCGCGACTGGTAACCCTTTTGTTCGATAACGAATAGATCATGGGGGTGCCACCAGAAGCTCGGGTTTCCAGAGGACGGCAGGCGAAACTACATCCCGCTGCTGCAGATGTCGCCCAAAGAGTCTGTCTGCACTCTTGCCCACAACTCAATCCGCATTGGTCCGCCGGCACAGCACCTCGCGCTTGCCCACGTGGTTGGCGGCACTCACCACCCCCTCTTTCTCCATCTGCTCGATCAGCTTGGCCGCCCTGTTGTAGCCGATGTTGAGGTGGCGCTGGATGAAGCTGGTGCTGGCACGGCCCTCGCGCGCCACCAGGGCCACCGCCTGGTCGAACAAGCCGAACTCGCCGTCACCCGCCGCCGCACCGAGCATGGCGGCGCCCGATCCCTCGTCTTGGGCCTCCTCCGTCACCTCGTCGAGGTAGTCGGGGGCGCCCTGCTGGCGCAGGAACGCCACCGTGTCCTCCACCTCCCGGTCGGTCACCAGCGGGCCGTGCACGCGGGTGATGCGGCCGCCGCCCACCATGTACAGCATGTCGCCGTGGCCCAGCAGCTGCTCGGCGCCCTGCTCGCCCAAGATGGTGCGGCTGTCGAACTTGCTGATCACCTGGAAGCTGATGCGCGTCGGGAAGTTGGCCTTGATGGTGCCGGTGATCACGTCCACCGACGGGCGCTGGGTCGCCATGATCACGTGTATGCCGGCGGCGCGCGCCATCTGCGCCAGGCGCTGCACGGCCGCCTCGATGTCCTTGCCGGCCACCATCATCAGGTCGGCCATCTCGTCGATCACCACCACGATGAAGGGAAGCGCCTCCAGCGTCAGCGGCTGCTCCTCGAAGGTGGGCTTGCCGGTCTCGCTGTCGAAGCCGGTCTGCACCCGCCGGCTGATCACCTCGCCGCGGGCGCGCGCCTCCTCCACTCGCTCGTTGTAACCGCCGACGTTGCGCACGCCCAACTGGCTCATCGCACGGTAGCGGCGCTCCATCTCGCGCACCGTCCATTTCAGCGCCTGCACCGCCTTGGCCGGTTCGGTCACCACCGGCGCCATCAAATGCGGGATGCCCTCGTAAACCGACAGTTCCAGCATCTTGGGGTCGATCAGGATCAGCCGGCATTGCTCGGGCGACAGCTTGAACAGCAGCGAGAGAATCATCGCGTTGATTCCCACCGACTTGCCAGAGCCCGTGGTGCCGGCGATCAGCAGATGCGGCATGCGGGCTAGGTCGCTGACCACCGGCGTGCCGGCGATGTCGCGGCCGAGTGCGATCGGCAGGCGGCCCTGGTGGCGCGTCCAAGCCTCGCTTTCGAGCAATTCAGATAGCAGCACCGTCTCGCGCTTGGCGTTCGGTATCTCGATGCCGATCACGTTGCGGCCGGAGACGGTGGCGATGCGCACGGCGGTGACCGACAAGCTGCGCGCCACGTCGTCGGCCAGGCCGATCACCCGTGCGCTGCGTATGCCGGGCGCCGGCTCCAGCTCGTAAAGCGTCACCACGGGGCCTGGGCGTATGTCGCGTATGGCGCCTTGTACGCCGTAATCCGACAGCACGGATTCCAGCAGACGCGCATTATTTTGCAACGCCTCCTCATCCGGTCCGGCTGCGGCGCGCGCGGGCGCGGCAGCCAGCAGGTTGACCGGTGGGAATCGCCAGCCGGCCACCTGCAGCGGCAGGCTTTCCTGCCGGGCGGGCGCCAGGCGCTTTGGCTCGATCACGGCCACGCGGGCGCGGATGGCGGTCTTCGCCGGTAGCGGCGTGCGGTCACCGCCGGCCTCGAGCGGGGCGGGAGGCGGCTCGGCCGCCCGTCGCGCCAGCACGGTGCGGGCGCTGGGCGGGATGGACGGGCTGGTGACGGTGGCGACGGGATCGGGCCAAGCCGGACGCACAGGCTCGTCATCATCCTCGTCGTCGTCCAGACGCAGGCCGGGTCGGACGAACAGACCGGTCGCAGCGTGGCCGTTGCGCGCGCCGATCCGCGCAGCAGCGGCACCGTTGCGCCCGGCAGCACGCCAGTCGCCCGGGCTGAGCGCCAGGCTGGCCGTCGCCAAGCCCAGGGCCGCCAAGGTTGTCAGCAGAAACACCAGTGCGGCGCCAAGCGGCCCCAAGGCACTTTGCGCCCATTCGAGGAAAATGGCCGCCAGCAGGTGCCCGCCAGCACCGCCCAGGCCGGCGCTGGTGGGCCAGCCTACGCTGCGATGGGTCATCGACAGCACGCTGGCCAGCGCCGGCACCGCTATCGCCAGCGCGGCCAGGCGCAGTATTGGATGGCTGAGCCCGCGCCGGCTGGCAATGCGCCACGCCCAGGCCAGCATCGCCAGTCCCGGCAAACCGCCGGCCACGCCAAAACCTTGCAGGCAGAAATCGGCGAGCACAGAGCCCACAGGCCCGCCCAGGTTGGTGGCGTGCTGCGAGGTCGCCGTGTTCAGCGATGGGTCGCGCGGATTATACGTGGCCAGTGCGACCAGCAGCGCGATGCCTGCCAACGCGAGCGCGAAACCGGACAACTCGGCCACCCGCCGGCCGACGATCGCCTGGATCGCCGGGGAGGCGAGGCGGCGGGACGGGGCCCGCCCCGATAGCAGCCGGCCTTGCGCGGCAGAGGCCATGGGTCACTCCAGACACGTCGTTTAGACGGGGGCGTTGAGGACGGAGACGTTCAGGTCAGGATCGAAGCATATCTTAGAACGCGCTTGCGCCGATACTGCCTACCCCGTGCGGCCACAACCGGCGTTGCCCGGCCGCAACGCTGGCCGGGCGCTATTGGTCCAGCTTCTGGCCGCCCTCATCCTCGGTGTTGCGCTTGGCCTTCCCTTTCTTCTCCGTGATGTGCCAGGTCAGGTCCACTTTGCTCCCGTTCTGCGCGATGTTGCCCGTGATGTTGACGTCCAACGGCAGTTTGGCAGTGTTGTAAGCGGCCTGGATGGCCTTCTGTGCGGCCTGTATCTTGGCATCGCTCAGCGCATCTCCCGGATTCAGGCCGCTAGCGGCCCTGAGCTTGTCCGAGGAGAGGGCCTTGTTGCCATCGAACAGTTCGGAGTTGAGCGTGGGTGCTACGTGGGTCACGACCGGCGCCTGCACGCCCTCGTCGTTCACGATGAACTCCACGCTGACATGCGTGCCTTTGGAGGTGATGCGCGCGCTGACGCTGCCGCCTACGTGGGCATTTTCCAGTTCCTTCGAGATAGCGTCCCGGTCTGCTACGATGTCGTCCCTTGTCACCCGGCTGCCGGCGTGTTCCTGGATCGTGCCCATCAGTTTTTCGTTCGGCACCGTCCTGCTTCCGGTGATTGTAACCTTGTCGACGACATAGGTCGTATCGGCCGAGGCAGCCTGGCCGGCCAGCACGCAAGCGGCGCACAGCAGCACGCCCATACGCGTGTTCCCCAATCGTGTGTCCATACCCCGGTCCTCTCCATCCTGGCCGCCGATGCATCGCATATGATGCGTATGCGTCAAGGCGGGCGCGTCGAGGCGAGCGGTCAGGGGTGGGGCGCCAAACCGTGCAGCAGCACGGCGGCTGCCTGGGCCACGTTCAGGCTTTGCACCGCGCCCGAACCCGCGATGCGCACCTCGCGCCGGCAGGCGGCCAAAACGGCAGGCGAGACGCCGTGCTCCTCGCTGCCCAGCACCAGCGCCAGCGGCCGGTCGCGCGGCATCTCGCCCATCGCCAGCGCGCCCGGGCGCAAGGTCGCCGCGACCGTTCGGTACAGCGGGCCCAACGCCTGAAGCAAGGCGGGCAAGGCGCGGGTGCGATACAGCGCCAACTCCTCCATCGCACCCTCGGCGGTGCGGTAGGCGGCGTCGGACGGCAGGGCGGCGCCCGCGACATGGTTGATGACCAGGGAGCGGACGCCGAAGAATGCGGCACTACGCGCGATGGCGCCGAGGTTGTGCGGGTTGCCGATGCCGTCCAGGATCAGCAGCATGGGCTCGCGCGGCGGCTGGTCGGGTTCCATCACGGGCACCGCTCGTGCGCGCGCCACGACCGCGATGCCGCCATGGTGTGGGGTGCCGGTGGCGCGGACCATCTCGTCGGGCGGCAACAGGCGATAGGGTGTACGACGGCGTGCCAGCTCGGCGCAAAACGGGCCGGCAGCGCCGCGTGCCGCTTCGGTGTAGTAAAGGCGCAATGCCGTCTCCGGCCGGCGCCTGAACAGGGCGGCCACGGCATTGACGCCGCAAATCGTGTCGGTCTGCATCGGCGGCGGGCATCTGCTGGGAAATTGTCGGTGTCAACCGTGGTAACGCTGCCGGCCATCCTGTTCCAGAACCGCGATTACGTGGTGATCGACAAGCCGGCCGGGCTGGCTGTCCACCCAGGCCCGCGCACGCCACGTTCGGTGGAAGATTTCTTTCCGGCGCTGAGCCGCCGGCGCGATGGGCCGTGGCTGGCCCACCGGCTGGATGCCGACACCTCCGGCTGCCTGGTGATCGCGCTGCGGCGAGCGGCACTGCACGCCGCACAGGCCGCGTTCGCGTCGGGCCGCGCGCAGAAAACCTACTGGGCCATCGTGCGGGGCGCCCCACCCGGCCCGGAAGGCGTAATACAGGCCGCACTGGCCAAGCAGACGACGCGTGCCGGCTGGCGCATGGTGGTGAGCGCTGAAGGCCAACCCGCCACGACAGGGTGGCGTACGCTGGGCCAGGCTGGCGGGCTAAGCTGGATGGAGTTGCGGCCCGCCACCGGCCGCACCCATCAGATACGCATACACTGCGCCCACCTCGGCTGCCCCTTGCTGGGCGATCCAATCTATGGCGATGGAGTGGGCCGGCTGCAGTTGCTGGCACGCTCCATCGTGCTCGATCTGCCGGAGCGGGTGGCGGCCGACGCCCCGCCCCCGCCCGACATGCGCCTGACGCTCGCTACGCTGGGCTTTGCCGGCAAACGAAAACTGGTCGGAGCGGCGGGATTCGAACCCACGACCCCCAGTCCCCCAGACTGATGCGCTACCAGGCTGCGCTACGCTCCGACTGTGATGGGCTTAGCACCGGCTCGGCGGCAAGGAAAGCTGGCGCCATGCCATCTCGTCGGCCGGTCGTCACCGTGGCGCTGGTCGCTGCCACAGGAACGTCAGCTCGTGCTTGTTGTGGAACAGGTGCTGCAGACGGCCGCCCGGTATGGCGGCAAAGGCTTCGGCCGCCTCATGGTCGGTGGCGCCCTGGAACTTGAGCGTGCACACGATACGCCCAGCGCGGCCCGAGGCGATCCATTTCTGCACCAGCCCCAGCAGACGCTGCGGGTAGGCGACGACGTCGGACAACAGCCAGTCGACCGCCGTCTCCTGGGCGGGGTCGATGCCGAAGGCGCTTTCCCGCCGCATGGCCACGCCCGGCATGGCGGCGATTGCCGGTTCCAGCGGCGACTTGTCCACGGCCGTCACCCGCGCGCCGAGCGAGGCCACGGCCCAGGTCCAACCGCCAGGGGCGGCGCCCAGGTCGAGGCAGGTTTCGCCCGGCATCGGCCAGGCGCGCCACAATGTGCAGGCTTCCCACAACTTGAGGTAAGCGCGGCTGGGCGGCCCCATCCGGTCTTCCTGAAATACCACCTCGCCGTTCACGAACGCACTCGTCTGGGTCGCGCTGGCCAGCATGCGGTCGTAGCCGAGCAAGGTCCACGCGCCGAGGTGACTCGACGGCGCGGCTACCGGAAAATGGATCGGCTTCGGTTTGAGCGGCGGCAGCCTGGCGGTGATCAGGGCCGCGCGGCTGTTGTGGTCGAACGGCAGATAGCCCCAATTGCGCTGGATCGGCCGCAGCGCGTCAGCCGCCATGCCGATGGACGGCACCGGCAACTCTGCCGGTGCGGTCCAGATGTTTAACGCCCAGGCCGCGGGCGCCGGCGGGTCAGGCGACAGCGCCAGCAACCCGTGCCAGGCCACGACGGCCACCCCGCGCCGTGTGAGTTCCTCGGCCAGCACATCGGCGAATCCGTCGGCAGCCTGGTACGCGCTGCGTATCGCGCCGCCGGTCAGGGCGACGGTCCGGCGGCCAGGGCGGACGCGGCCAGCAGCAGCCAGCCCACCATCAACAGCACCCCTCCGATGGGGGCGGTCGGGCCGGAATGCGCGCCGGCCAGGTGGTTGGCATAGACGGCGCCGCAGAACAGCAGCGTGCCCAGCGCAAATCCGGCGCCCGCCAGGTTGCCCAGCGTGTAGGACAGCGGTGGCGCGCGCATCACCCACAGCCCGGTCAGCACCAGAGCCAGCGCGTGCCACCCCTGCATCTGGATGGCCGACTGCACCGCGGCCAGTCCCTTGGCGTTCAGCCGCTGTGGCAACGCGTGCGCCGCCGCGGCGGCTAGGCC
>CAXUHU010000059.1:0-20613 GCA_964250925.1 uncultured Acetobacteraceae bacterium | reverse complement strand
ATAAGTAGCTTTTCAGGCCTGCGTATCCCGAACCGGGTCGATCCTCATAAAGGCCGCCTGCCGAAAGCGGCGAAGCGAAACCGCCATGCTACAGCGTCTAGGTCGGCGGGCCGTATCGCGTGGTTATGCAGTGCCGAAGGTCTCGTGCGGCACATGTTCTGAAAAATCGACGGTAGCGGCGGGGTGACTTGAACACCCGACCAAGGGATTATGATTCCCCTGCTCTACCGCTGAGCTACGCCGCCATCCGTCGCGCGGCGGGTGTTATCGCCGCTGCGCCGCCTAAGTCAACACGCCCTCTCACACCGGTAAGCGGATGCGCGCGCGCAGGCCGCCCATGGGCGATTCCTCCAACGTGATGTCTCCTCCATGAGCGCGAACAATGTCGCGGGCGATGGTCAGGCCCAGGCCGGTGCCCCCGGCCGCGCCACTTTCAAAGGGGCGGAACACGCTTTCCCGCCGTTCGAGGGGAATGCCCGGCCCGTCGTCGTCCACCATGACCTGCACGTTGCGGCCAGCCGCCAGGGCCGACATGACAACCCGGCCTGCGTGGCGGCGAGCGTTATCGACCAGGTTGGTCACCGCCCGGCGCACCGCATCCTGGCGCAGCGGCAAGGTGAGGGCATTCGGCACGTCGACCAGGACCGCAGCCCCGGTGCGCCGGGCGCCGGCCGCCACGTCTTGCAGCATCGCCGACAGGTCCACCGGCTGCGCCTGCTCGGCCTGTTCGCCGCGGGCGAAAGCCAGGTAGCCGCTGATCATGCGCTCCATCTCCTCCACGTCGGCCGTCATCTCGGCAGCGTCGATCGCCAGCGGCCCCTCGGCCGGCAGCATGGCTAAGGCCAGGCGCAGGCGGGTGAGCGGCGTTCGCAGGTCGTGGCTGACGCCGGCCAGCATCTCGGTCCGCTGGGTCAGGAAGCGGCGTATGCGCTCCTGCATGCGGTTGAACGCGGTGGCTGCCCGGCGCACTTCGATCGCACCCTCGGGCCGGATCGCGGCGGTGTCGCGCCCCAGCCCAAAATCCTCGGCGGCTGCGGCCAGGCGGCGTATCGCCCGCACCTGGTTGCGCATGAACAAGGCGGCGATAGAAAACAGCAGGATCGAGCTGCCGCCGAGCCACAGGACATAGACGTAGATCATGCTGGTATACAGGCGTTTGCGCGGCGCCTCCACATGCAGCACGCCCTCGCCATGCGGCAGCTGCACGTCGATCAGCACGGAATACGGGTCGCTGGTCCAATCCATGGCAAAGGGCAGGCCGACGCGCTCCTGCAAGGCGACGGCAAGATCGTCATCCATCGGGCCCAGAACGTTGATGTGCCGGCCTTGCACCACATGCGCGCCGGGCTGCACCTGCATATGCAGGTCGAAGTCGCGCAGGCCCGATTGCAGCACCCAGGCCTGTTCTGGCCGGTCGGCATCGGCGTGCAGCAGCCGGATCGTCTGGGCAATCTCGCCGGCCACCGCGCCCGATAGCCGGCGCGAGATCAAGTCGAGGTGGCTGCCGTAGAAGATTAGCAGCGCCACCGCCTGAACCACAACAAGCGGGACCAGGATAATCAGCAGCGAGCGGCCGAGCAGCGAGCGCGGCAGCAGCTTCCTCGACGGCCGTTCCCATGAGGCGGACGCGTAGGTCACGGCTGCCGGCCTCCCCAATGTCTGTCTCCAAATGGGCTGCGCTGCATGAGATGGCCGCTGTAGGTGCGTTTCAGACCGAACATCTAGACACCGGGCTTGAGCACGTAGCCACGTCCCCTGACGGTATGCAGGAAGCGGGGCTCGCGCGGATCGGCCTCTATCTTGCGGCGCAGGCGGGTCACCTGCACGTCGATGGCGCGCTCGCCCGTCTCGTCCATGCCGAGTGCAGCCACGATGTCCTCGCGCGTCAGCACCTCGTTCGGCCGGGCCGCCAGTGCGGCCAGCAACGCGCTTTCGCCGCCGGTCAGGTGCATCGGACCTTCTGGACCGCTCAGCTCGGAACGCGCGCAATCGAACTCCAGCCGGCCCAGACGAAGTGGGCCGGATGGCGCCTCGCTGGCCGCCACAGCCGAGCGGCGTAGCATCGCGCGCAGACGCAACACCAGCTCGCGCGGTTCGAACGGCTTGGGCAGGTAGTCGTCGGCACCGGATTCGAACCCCGCAATGCGGTCCTCCGGCGCCCCCTGGGCGGTGAGCAGCAGGATCGGCACCTGGGCGTTCTCCGCCCGCAGGGAGGCGGTTAGCGCCAGCCCGGTCTCGCCCGGCATCATCACGTCCAGCACCAGCGCGTCCGGCGCCAGGAAGCGCAGCTTGTCGCGCGCATCGGCCGCATGGGTGGCGGTGCTGATGCGAAACCCGTTTTCCGCCAAGTAGCGGCTCAGCAGCGTCCGCAGCCGTGCGTCGTCATCCACCACGAGGATGTGCAAGTCGTCGGTCATAGGCGTCTAGCCGGCGGCAAGGGCCGCTTAGATGGTGCGGCACCGGTCTCCTCCAGCGTCGCACGGCCGGCGCGGCTCATGACCGCGCGCAGAACGCGGCCGAAGCCTTCCACCGCCGGCCCGCCTGCCTCCCGGTAGGCGGCAAGCAGCCGCTCGCGTTGCCGGTCGAACACACGCCGTTCCAGCGCCGCGCCTGAGTCGGTTAACCGCAGCAGGCGCTGGCGGCGATCCTGCCGGCCGGGCGTCAGGCTGACATAGCCGTCATCGACCAGCGCGGTCAGCACGCGCGACAGGCTTTGCTTGGTCACGCACAGCACGGCCAGCAGATCGGTCACTGTCAGGCCGGGCATGCGGCCGATAAAGTGCAACGCCCTATGATGCGCGCGCCCCAGCCCGGCTTCGGCCAGCACCGGGTCGGCCACGGCGGCGAAGTCGCGGCCCGCCAGGAACAGCATGTCCTGTGCCAGCCTGATCTGCTCCTCGCGCAGGAACAGCAGGCTGGCACCCGCGCCTCCGGTCCTGCCCGGCCCTTCGCTGTCCGGCCCCGTCTCCGGCATACCTTCCCCGCGCATTGTGGAAATCTCCGGCGCCCTCTTCCATGCGATGGTGCAAGGGCTAATACCTTAACCCGAAACCTTCCACACTGGTGAGCAGATGGCGCTGATCCCTTTCGACGACCGCGACGGCCAGATCTGGTGGGACGGCGCGCTGGTGCCCTGGCGGGACGCCAAGCTGCACGTGCTGAGCCACGGCCTGCATTATGGCAGCGGCGTGTTCGAGGGCGAGCGGGCCTATGCGGGCCACATCTTCCGCCTGCGCGAGCATACCGAGCGGCTACTGAACTCCGGCCGCATCCTGGGCTTCGAGATACCCTGGACGGCCGAGCAGATCGACCAGGCCTGTATCGACACGCTGGCCGCCAACGGCATGACTGAGGGCTACGTGCGCCCGCTGGCCTGGCGCGGGTCCGAGCAGCTGTCGGTTTCCGCCCAGAACACCAAGATCCACCTGGCTATCGCCTGCTGGGAATGGCCGTCCTACTTCGCCATGGCCGAGCGGCTGGCCGGGATAAAGCTGTCCTGGTCGGAGTGGCGCCGCCCGGACCCGCGGACGGCGCCCACCGCCAGCAAGGCCACCGGCAACTACATCACCGGCACGCTGTCCAAGCACAAGGCCGAGGCGGAGGGCTGTGCGGACGCGATGATGCTGGACTATCGCGGCCAGTTGGCCGAGGCGACCGGGGCCAACGCGTTCTTCGTGATCGACGGCAAGCTGCACACGCCCACGCCCGACTGCTTTTTGGACGGCATTACGCGGCGTGCGGTGATGGGGCTGGCCCGGCGCCGGCAGATGCCGGTGATCGAGCGTGCGATGCAGCCTGAGGAGTTGGCCAACGTGACCGAGGTGTTCCTGGCTGGCACTGCGGCCGAGGTGACGCCGGTGCGCCAGATCGGTGCGCAGCATTTCTCGCCGGGGCAGATCACCCGCACGTTGGTGGAGGACTACACCGCGCTGACCCGCATGGCGCCGGCCGAGGTGGATGCACGGTTGGCGGTGTGACCATTTACTTGACGCGGGTAAAATCGCCCAACTGGCAGAATGAGCGAAAAAAATTCAGCCGGATCGTTACCTGGTTAGAGCAGAGCTCTTCGGTGCCGGGGTCGGTCGGCTGGTAGCTGAAGCCGTCCGGTTCGTCGTGCAGGCCGAAGCAACGGACCTGCAGCGTGTTCTTCCAAACCGTGTGGTCGCGCATGGTGAACAGAATGGTCGTGTCGTTCGGCCGGTCGGTGTGATCGATGTTTCGATCGACGATGCAGGTGCTTTTTGGATCGGACGCTGCCATGGCCGGTTGGGAAACTAGCAGGCCAACTACCCAGAATATGCTTTGCGAAGCCTTATACACCGGCGTTCTCCAAACTCTTGGGCACAGTCGAGGAAGAGAAAAGAATAAGATACGTGTTTTCGCCCGCACTGCCTTCTGCGCCGCGCTGTTAACATTGCCGTTGCAATCTTTTGGGCAAGGCCTTCCATACCCCAATCTTGGAAAGGGATACGAGTATACTCCCTTCAGCGCGCCTTTGAATTGCGTCGATGCGGCTGGTCACAAAGCTTGGTGTGGTCCAAGCCCTATGGGATACCATGAATGCCGTGCCGAGGTAGGTTTTGGGCGATGCCAAAGCGATCCTGCGTGTTTTGATGCGCAAGACATCCAAGTCATCTGCGTCCGCCCGGTCAAGCCCGTCTTAATTGACCAGCATCGGTAGGTCACGCCGATATACAATACCTCCTATTTTCGCCCACGCCCCCGCCGCATCTTGGCCGGGTCGTATCCACCGCCGCCCGGCCCTAGCGGCTCGGGCGTGCGGTCGCGCTTGGGCTTTAGCGATGCGGCGCTGGGTGACGGGGGCGGTAGGCCGAGGTCTAGCGCCTCTAGCCGCTTGATCTCGTCCCGCAAGCGGCCGGCTTCCTCGAACTCCAGGTCGGCGGCGGCCGCGCGCATGCGCTTTTCCAGTTCGGCAATCGAGGATTTAAGGTCGCGGCCGACCATGTCGGTGACCTTGGAGTCCTTGACCGGCGACACCGTCACGTAATCCTGCTCGAAGACCGAGGCCAGCGCCTCGCCGATGTGCTTGCGCACCGATTGCGGGGTGATGCCGTTCGCCTCGTTCCAGGCGCGCTGCTTGTTGCGGCGGCGCTCCGTCTCCTCGATGGCGTAGCGCAGGCTTTCCGTCATCGTGTCGGCATACAGGATCACCCGGCCGTCCACGTTGCGCGCGGCGCGGCCGATCGTCTGCACCAGCGACGTCTTGGAGCGCAAAAACCCTTCCTTGTCCGCGTCCAAAATGGCGACCAGCGCGCATTCCGGAATGTCCAGGCCTTCGCGCAGCAGGTTGATGCCGACCAGCACGTCGTACACGCCCATGCGCAAATCGCGGATGATCTCGATGCGCTCCAGCGTGTCGACGTCGCTGTGCAGGTAGCGCACCTTCACGCCGTTTTCCGTCAAATATTCGGTCAGATCCTCCGACATGCGCTTCGTCAGCGTGGTGACCAGAACGCGTGCGCCGCGCTGCGTGGTGGTGCGTATCTCGGCCAGCAAATCGTCCACCTGGCGCTCCACCGGGCGCACCTCGGTCACCGGATCGATCAGGCCGGTGGGGCGGATCACCTGCTCGGCGAACGAGCCGCCGGTGCGCTCCATTTCCCAGGGTCCGGGGGTGGCGCTGACGAAAACGGTCTGCGGGCGCATCACCTCCCACTCGGCAAACTTTAGCGGCCGGTTGTCGATGCAGGACGGCAGGCGGAAGCCGAACTCGGCGAGGATGGATTTACGCGCGTAGTCGCCGCGCTCCATGCCGCCGATCTGCGGCACCGTCACGTGACTTTCGTCGATGATCAGCAGGGCATTTTGGGGGAGATATTCGAACAGGGTAGGCGGCGCCTCGCCCTGCTTGCGGCCCGACAAATAGCGCGAATAGTTCTCAATGCTTTTGCAAGACCCCGTCGTTTCCATCATCTCGAGGTCGAAGGTGGTGCGCTGCTGCAGCCGCTCGGCCTCCAGCAGACGGCCGCCGGCGACCAGCTCGTCCAGCCGAATACGCAGCTCATCCTTGATGCCAATGATCGCCTGGTTCAACGTCGGGCGCGGGGTCACGTAGTGGCTGTTGGCGTAGATGTGGACTTCCTTCAGCGTGCCGGTGCGCTCGCCGGTCAACGGGTCGAACTCTTCCAGCGACTCGATCTCGTCGCCGAACAGCACGATACGCCAGGCGCGATCCTCGAACTGCGCTGGATACACATCGATGTTCTCACCGCGCAGGCGGAAGCTGCCGCGCGCGAACGCCACGTCATTGCGGCGGTATTGCAGCTCGACCAGCGCGCGCGCCAGCGTGTCGCGATCGATGCGGCCGCCTACCTCCAGCTTGACCACCATGCGCGAATACGTCTCGACCGAGCCGATGCCGTAAATGCAGCTGACCGATGCGACGATGATCACATCGTTGCGCTCCAGCAGCGACTGCGTCGCCGCGTGACGCATGCGATCAATCTGCTCGTTGATCTGGCTGTCTTTTTCCACATAGGTGTCGGTTCGCGGCACGTAGGCTTCCGGCTGGTAATAGTCGTAATAGCTGACGAAATACTCGACCGCGTTGTCGGGGAAGAAGCTTTTCATCTCGGCGTAAAGCTGGGCCGCCAAAGTCTTGTTGGGTGCCAGCACCAGGGCGGGGCGTTGCACCGCCTCGATCACCTTGGCCATTGTGAACGTCTTGCCAGAGCCGGTCACACCCAGCAGCACCTGATCCACGTCGTTGGCCTGGATGCCGGCCACCAGCTCGCCGATCGCGGTCGGCTGGTCGCCGGCCGGCTCGTAGTCTGAGACGACGCGGAAGCGGTTGGTGACCGGCTTGGCTGGCTGGCGCTGCGGTATGAACTTTACGGGCGCTGGGCAAGCGGCGCCGGGGGGTGCAGAAAGGGTCTGGCTCATCCATCAGAAGATAGGCTGTGACGGTGCCGCTTCAAACCGGCAGGAGTGCTGCCCGAGCGGCTTAACACCTAAGATGCGGCGCGGCCTCGCAGCCTTTCGGCGATCGCCTCGGTAACCGGGGCCCATTGCGTCGGCTTTTGCTGCCGGAACAACGTGAGTGTTGGATACCAGGGGTTGTCGGTGCGGTTCAGCAACCAGCGCCAGTCGGCCGGCTCCGGCACCAGCACCCAGGCGGCCACGCCCAGTGCGCCGGCCAAGTGGACGACGGCTGTGTCTACGGCGACCAGCAGGTCCATGCTCTGCATAAGAGCACCGGTTTCTGCAAAATCGATCAACTCGGGCGACAGATCGGTGAAATGGGGCAGGGAGGCGGCGAAGGCGCGATCGTCTTCCGGAAACGGCTTTTGCAGGCCAAAAAAATCTACACCTTCGATAGCCAGGATAGGCGCCAGCGTTTCAAGCCGGACTGACCGGCGCACATTGTTCGGGTGGCTCGGCCGGCCAGACCAGGCGAGGCCTACGCGCAAGCGACGGCTTGGCTGCAGCGTATCCAGCCGCCGCTGCCAATATTGCACGCGCTCAGGCGGCATGGTCAGGTAGGGGATCGGCGCCGGTATCGTCGCCAATTCGGTGTTGAACAACTGCGGCAGGCTCGAGAGCAGCACATAGGCATCGTGCGGCGGCGCCTCTGCCCAGGTCGGGAAGCACACGTCGATATCCGGATGGTGGGCCAGCAGTGCTGTTACTTCCGGCCCCCAGCCGACCAGCAGCTTGGGCACACGCTGCTTTACCCACGGGATATAGCGGGCAAACTGGATCATATCGCCAAAGCCCTGATCGGCCACGAGCAGCAGCGTGCCCTGCGGCAGGCGCATGCCGTTCCACTGCGCGCTGGTCATTCGGGGCAGCGTGCCACGCGCTTGGTCGAGCTTGTTGCGCCAGGCATATTCCAGCCAGCCAGGTGGATACTCGCCGAACGATAGCAGCAGCTCACCCAAGCCCATATGGGCGGCTGGGTTCTCGGGCTCGCGCGCCAAGGCTTCGCGGTAGCGCAGCGAAGCTTGATCGTGTTCGCCGCGTGTCAGATGCGTCAGCGCCAGTTCCACGCGATGCGGTGCGGTGTCGGGACTGTACCGTATGGCTTCCAAGCCGGAGGCCAGCGCCTCGTCCAGCATGGTCTTACCGCGATACAGGGCGCACAGGTTGAGGTGCCAATTGCCCACGCCGGGTTGGCGGGCAAGTGCCGCCTTCAGCAGGTGGATCGCCTCGTCAGCGCGGCCTTCCTGGCCCAGGATGCCGCCAAGCAGGCCGAGCGCACCGGGCAAATCGGGCGAGGTCACCAGCAGGTCGCGGCAGATGCCGATGGCTTCGTTGACGCGTCGGGCTTTTGCCGCATTCAGGGCGCGCGCCAGCGTCTGGTCGGGAGTTTCCTTCTGGGCCGTGCTGTCTGACATCGCCTGCTATCTACTCAGTGCGGATGCGTTCTAGACAACCTGCGTGCCGGGTCAAATAGAGGTGCCGGGGGTGTCATGGCCGGCGATCGCCCGTAACCTGCGACCATGCATCACGCCTCGCTTCTTGCGCTTTTGATCCTGGCCGCAACGATTGCCGGCGCGCAGAACGCGTTGGCCGGCGGCGGGTCGTTCATCACCTTTCCCGCCCTGCTGTTATTCGGCATGGATGCCAGGGCTGCAAACATAACATCAACCGTCGCCCTTTTTCCCGGCCAGATTGCAACCGGTTTGGCCGGACGCGACCACGTTTCGGGCGCCGAGGGCTTGAGTTTCGCGCGGCTGGTGATTTTGAGCCTGGCCGGCGGCGTGATCGGCGCCTTGCTTTTGCTGGCGACACCAGCGAGCTTTTTCGAGCGCCTCGTCCCGTTCTTGGTCCTGTTTGCCACAGGCGTGTTCGCCTGGGGCAGTTTTTCGAGCCGCCAGGACCAGGGTGGGACGCACCTGCCGCCGCTGGGGGCGGCCTGCGCGCAATTCGCCATAGCGATCTACGGCGGTTATTTTGGCGGCGGCATCGGCATGTTGATGCTTGCGGCGCTGACGTTGGCGGGCCTGCCAGTCCGTCGCGCCGGGGCCACCAAGAACGTACTGGCTGCGGTGATGAACGCCTCGGCCGTTGGTATCTTCGCATTCTCGACGGATGTGCATTGGCGCGCGGCACTCGCCGTGGCGGTTGGCGCCATCGTCGGGGGCCAACTGGGCGCCTGGCTGATGCTACGCATAGAGGAGCGCCTGCTGCGCATAGGCGTGGTTGCGATTGGCGCCGCCCTTACAGCAGCCCTGTTCATACGGACCTACGGCTGATGCCGCCACGCGTGCGGCTCGCGCCTGATCGTCAGGGTATCAGCACCGTGCTGCCCGTCGTTTGCCGGGCTTCCAAAGCCGTGTGGGCGGCTGCCGCATCGTGCAAGGCGAAACTCTGGTGAGTGCTCACCCGGACTGCCCCGCTTGCGACGACGGCAAACAGGTCGGCGGCCATCTTTTCCAAATCCGCACGTTTGGCCGTGTAGGATGCAAGCGATGGCCGGGTTAGAAAGAGGCTGCCTTTCGCGCTCAGCAGGGCCGGATCGACTGATGGGACAGCTCCGGACGAGTTGCCGTATGTCACCATAAGCCCGAGCGGCGACAAGCAGTCTAAGCTGGCCTTAAATGTGTCCCGTCCCACGCTGTCATAAACCACAGAGACCATCGCTCCTCCGGTTAGCCGCTTCACGTCGGCGGCCAGGGAGTTCGTTCCGATGATGACGTGTGTCGCCCCGTTTTGCCGAACCAGCCCCGCTTTCGCCTCTGTCGAGACCACGCCGATAACGGTGAGACCGAGGTGGCGTGCCCACTGGCAAAGCAGCAACCCCACGCCGCCTGCTGCCGCGTGTACCAGTATCGTCTCTCCAGCACGCGCGGCGTGGGTTCGGTGAAGGAGATATTGTGCTGTCAGCCCCTTAAGCATGAGAGAGGCGGCAACGTCGAACGAGATCGCCTCCGGCAGGCGGACCAGCCGGTCTGCCTGTAGAACACGCATGGTCGCGTACGCGCCGAGGGGCCCGGCATAGGCCACCCGATCGCCGACAGCGACGCTGTCCACGGCTGACCCGATTGCGGTTACGATGCCAGCACCTTCCTGACCAATGATCGCGGGAAAGCTGGGAATCTTGTATTGGCCGGTTCGAAAATACACGTCGATGTAGTTTAGGCCGATCGCTTTCTGCTCGACCAGCGCCTCGCTTGGACCAGGGTCCGGCAAGGGAACCTCCTCCCAACGGAGCACCTCTGGCCCGCCATAGCTGTGAATGCGGATAGCTTTGCTCATCGGACCTCCAGGCTGAACGCGGCCTGCTGCCAACCACGTTCGAGAGCCAGTAACCATCTTTTCGTCTCTAGACCCTCACCGCCCGAGTAGCCACCGAGACCGGCGCCGGCGACCACACGGTGGCACGGGATGATGATTGGGATAGGGTTTGCGCTGTTGGCGCTGCCCACGGCCCGCGCCGACCCACCCGCGCACATAGCGATGGCGCCATAGGATAAAGTTTGCCCGTAGGGTATTTCGGTCAGCGCCTGCCAAATGCGCCTGCGATAAGATGTGCCCCGCGGCGACAACGGTAAGTCGAAGCGGCGCAACGTGCCGTCGAAATAAGCCTGCACCTGGTCACGCCCACGGAGCAGCAAGGCTGTTTGCAGCTGGTCTCGGCCAGATCCCCAGTCAAGAGAAACGATAGCCCCGTCTTCCTCAGACAGGGTCAACGCGCCTATCGGCGTGTGGAACGAGAGCTGCGGCATAGCTCTCCCTACGCCGGGCAGGGCAGCAAGGCCAGTGGTTACACGGGTGGCTTCGCCGGCCAGCCTGTTGTAAGCCGGCTTCGCGCGCTCGGTCATTGACCACCAAGGTGTCCATAGGAATGAGAGTTGCGGGCGATCCTCCGCTTTACTTCGGCCTCCACGTCTTCGCATGCACCAATCGCCGCCCGAAAGGCCACCCACGTGGCTCGTGCGCCGCCGCCGGATCCGAGCACCTGCGCGACTACTTGAAAGTACGTGTCAAGGAAGCGGGGCTTGGCGACGTACGCGTCAATAGCGCCGGGTGCCTGGATCGATGCGAGGCTGGTCCCTGCATCGTCGTCTATCCCGAAGGGATCTGGTATCGCGCTCGAACGGTCGATGACATAGACCGGATTCTGTCCGAACATCTCATTGGCGGCGGCCGTGCACGCGACCTTATGCTGGATTGATGGGGCTGATTTCCGGCGCCGGCTTTGCTGGCGACACGATTTTCGCGCTCGCCAGCGGTATGGGCATAAGTGCAATCTCCGTAGTTCGCCTGTCTGGGCCAAAAAGCGGGCGCCTGCTTTTGTCGATCGCCGGGCGATTACCCACACCAAGGCAGGGAAGCGTGCGTGCGTTGCGGGACGCTGATGGCGGACTGCTGGACCGTGCCCTGGTTCTATGGTTTCCGGCACCTGGCAGCTACACCGGGGAGGATACGGTCGAGTTCCACCTGCATGGTGGCCGTGCCGTGTTGGACGCCGTGACTGCAACCATGCTGCAGCACGGCGCCAGGCCAGCCATGCCTGGGGAGTTTACCCGCCGTGCCTTCGTAAACGGCAGGATCGATTTGCTCGAAGCCGAGGCGATTGGCGATCTGGTTCGCGCGGAGAGCAAGGCACAACGGCTGCACGCCCTCGATCAAGCCTCGGGGGGACTGAGCAAAGTGGTTGCCGAGTGGCAAGCGAGGCTCACACGATGCCTCGCTTGGCAGGAAGCCGTCATCGACTTCCTGGACGAGATCCCGCCGCACGCTGAAACTGAAATGCTCTCCACCCTATCGGCGCTGCGCGATGAGCTACGAGCAAAAGTATGCGGCGTTGCAACCGGGCAACGCCTGCGTCATGGCCTGACGTTTGCTATCGTCGGTCCGCCGAACGCGGGCAAATCGTCGCTGCTCAACGCGTTGGCCGAGCAGGATCTGGCGATCGTATCGCGCCACCCCGGGACAACACGCGATGCTGTCCGGGCCGACATAACACTGGGGGACATACCTGTGGCCCTGGTCGATACGGCTGGCCTTCGAGACACCGAGGACATTGTCGAAAATGAGGGTGTCCGTCGCGCCCGGCAACATGCAGCCTCGGCCGACCTTGTCATCGAGCTGATCGACTCCAGCGTTGGCCGCTTGCCTGTGCGGGTGAAATCGGACTTGTGCGTGGGCAACAAGATTGACCTCGCGCCAGCGCCGGCAGGGTGTCTTGGCATAAGCTTGCTTACCGGCGCCGGCCTGCCTGAACTGGTCGATTGCTTGTCGAACAAAGCTCGGGAACTCGCGATTCCTGAGGCGGGCCCTGCGTTCAGTCGAGCCCGCCATGCCGCAGCACTTCGAACGGCGGAGGCATGTTTGGCGTCTGCCCTGAAGGTCACTCAACCAGAACTGCGCGCCGAAGAACTGCGCCTCGGGTTACAAGCCTTGGCAAGTATTACAGGCGAGGTGAGTTCCGAGGCCGTGCTGGATGCGGTATTCAGTGATTTCTGTATCGGGAAGTGATGGTGAAACGCGCTTATGACGTCGTGGTGATCGGCGGGGGTCACGCGGGAACCGAGGCCGCTGCAGCGTCTGCTCGCGTCGGTGCCGAGACGTTGTTGTTGTCCCAAAAACTCGAGAAGGTTGGAGAACTCTCCTGCAACCCGTCGATCGGCGGCGTAGGCAAAAGCCACCTGGTCCGTGAAATCGATGCTCTAGACGGCTTGATGGCGCGTGCTGCGGATCGAGCGTGCATCCACAACAAGCTTCTCAACCGCAGCAAGGGACCCGCCGTACGCGGCACACGCGTGCAAGCGGCTCGGAGGCTGTACAAGGCTTCTATACAGGCGCAACTGGCAGTGACCGCGAACCTCGATCAATATGAGGGAGAGGCCATCGGTCTTGCGATCGGCCAATCGGGGCAAGTCACCGGTGTAACGTTGACATCGGGCGAAACTGTGCTGTGCACCAGCGTCGTTGTAGCGACTGGCACGTTTCTACGCGGCAGGATTCACGTGGGGCATCATGCCGTGCCGGCGGGCCGTCTTGGCGAGAGTCCTTCGGTAAGCCTAGCTGAGTCGTTGGAACGGCTGAGCTTGCCGCTGGGACGATTGAAAACCGGAACTCCGCCCAGGTTGCTGAAGGCCAGCATAGACTGGCCAAGCTTGATGCCCGATTGGGGCGATCAAATACCTCGAAAGCTAAGCTTCATGACGGCTGGCGAAGGTTGGCCTGAACAAGTTGAATGCCGTGTGACAGCGACGACGCCAGCCACACACGATTTCATCCGCAGACACCTGAGCGAAACCGCGCTCTACGGAGGCGCGATTGCATCAAAGGGGCCGCGGTATTGTCCCTCCATCGAGGATAAGGTCGTCAGGTTCGCTGATCGAACACGGCATCAAATCTTTTTGGAGCCGGAGGACGTCGCAGGTCTCTCGACGGCCGAAATCGTCTACCCAAACGGCATTTCGACCAGCCTTCCGGCTCATCGACAAATGGAGCTTCTCAAGACTATCCCCGGTCTCGAACGCGCGGTCATCACGCAGCCAGGTTACGCGGTTGAATACGATTTCGTTCAACCCACTGCGCTCACGTCCGCATTGATGATTGGCGACATACCGGGCCTATTTCTCGCGGGCCAAATCAACGGGACGACGGGTTACGAGGAGGCTGCAGCACAGGGGGTGTTCGTCGGCATCAACGCTGCGCTATTTGCCGCCGGCAAGGCCAGCGTCACCTGCGATCGAGCGTCGAGCTACATAGGCGTGATGATTGATGATCTGACGTCCCGTGAGGTGTCAGAGCCATACCGCATGTTTACCTCGCGCGCGGAATACAGGTTGCGGCTGCGCTGCGATAATGCCGATACTCGTCTTACCCCGCTCGGCCTTGAGGCGGGATGTGTATCGCCGCAGCGTGCGAAGCAATTTCGCGCAAGCCAGGCCCAGCTGGCTACTGTATTGGAGCGGAGTAACACGGAGACGAAAACGCCGTCGAATTTGGTTAAGGCGGGCGTCGCCTGTCCTCAAGATGGCACCGCTCGAAGCGCAGTAGACTTGTTGCGGCAGGGTTTCTCGTCAGAAACGGTCGCCATCGCGTTCCCATGGTTGGAGAATGTGCCAGAAGCGATATTCGAACAGGTTGAAACCGAAGCAATTTACTCCGGCTATATTCGGCGTCAGGATGCCGAGATTCGGCATTTTAGAGCGCGTCACGACCTCCGGTTGCCCGATGATATCGACTACGAGCAGATTGGCGGCATCAGCACCGAAGCGAAATCAGCGTTGGCACGGGCAAAGCCTAGCCACTGGGGTGACTTGACAAAAATTAACGGCGTCACTCCCGCTACAATAACCACGTTAGCGGGATACCTGAAGCATCAACTTACGTGATTGTTTCACGTGAAACAGATCGAGAGCTTCTTTCTCATCCCGGTGTTTCACGTGAAACAAACAGCCGTCTGCTCACGTTTCTGGATTTGGTGCAGAGGTGGAATCGGCAAATTAACCTTGTGGCTTCAAGCGACCTCCACCAGCTACAACTCCGCCATGTTGCAGACAGCCTGGCGTTGTTGCCCTACATGCCGCCGGGGCTTCAAAGAGCGATCGATCTTGGAAGCGGTGCTGGTTTCCCAGGACTTGTTCTCGCTATAGCCTCGGGCGTCCACTTCGACCTGATTGAAGCCGATCGACGTAAGGCGGCCTTTCTCGCTGAGGCAGCCCGGGCTACGCGCGCACCTGTTCGAGTGTTTGCAAGCCGAATAGAAGTCGCCTGTTGCGATCCAGCGATGCTGATCACCAGTCGCGCGTTAGCACCATTGGACCGGCTACTTGCCTTGGCCATTCCATTGTTGGAGCCGGATGGCGTTTGCATCTTCCCAAAAGGTCGTAATTTTCAAAGTGAAATCGACTACGCAAAGAAGAATTGGACGATGACAGTTACTTGCGAGCGAAATCTAGCCTCGCTCGATGGTGTCATCTTGCAAATAGGCCAAATTTCTCGTGGATAGTCGCACCAGGCCAAAAACACTCGCGATTGCCAACCAGAAGGGTGGCGTCGGCAAGACTACAACGGCGATCAACCTGTCCACAGCACTGGCCCAACTCGGCCGGCGAGTCCTTCTCATCGACTTGGACCCGCAAGGCAATGCCTCAACCGGCCTTGGCCTCGACCGACGCAGGAAGGGGGTTGGTGTCTACACCATGTTGATGGAGGATGTTCCTGCCCACACGCTGCCGCAGGCAACCCTGATCGCAGGGCTGGACGTCATCTCGGCCGAGCCAGACTTAGCAGGAGCAGAGGTGGAGCTCGTCGGCATTGCCCGACGAGAGTTCCGGTTACGGGACCGATTGGCCGAGCTTGTTGATTATGAGTACGTTCTTATCGACTGTCCGCCCAGCCTGACCCTGTTGACGCTTAACGGTCTTGTTGCTGCAGATGCTGTTCTCGTTCCTCTTCAATGCGAGTTTTTCGCGCTTGAAGGAATAAGCCAGCTTGTTCACACCGTAGAACTTGTTCGCCGTCATCTGAATCCTCACCTGGCCTTGCAAGGAATCGTGCTGACGATGTTTGATCGTCGGAACAACTTGTCGGATCTTATCGCGGCGGACGCCAGAAGCTTTTTCGGCAAGACGGTCTATGAGACGATGATTCCTAGAAACGTTCGCATCTCCGAAGCGCCAAGTCATGGAAAGCCCGTACTGATCTACGACCGACTGTCTGCCGGAGCCGTCGCCTACACGAAACTGGCGACCGAAATGCTGCAACGCGAGGCGCAAGCCGTATGACGACGTCGTCACCTCGACTGGGCCGTGGTTTGGCTGCGTTGATGGGCGATACGCCACAGGCAGCGACGCCAAGCGACCCTTCCCAGGCTGCTATACGAACGCTGCCGATCGACAAACTCGAACCTGGTCCATTTCAGCCTCGGACCAGCTTCCACCCCGAAAGCCTGACCGAGTTGGTCGAGTCAATTCGGTCGCAGGGCATATTGCAACCTCTTCTGGCGCGCCCGCATCCAAAGACATCGAACGTCTACCAGATCATCGCCGGAGAACGCCGGTGGCGGGCAGCGCAGCAGGCCGGCTTGCACGACGTGCCGGTCCTGATACGCGATCTGTCCGACATGGATGCCATGGCGGCTTCCCTGGTGGAGAACCTGCAGCGCCAGGATCTAAACCCAATCGAAGAAGGCGAAGGTTTCCGCCGTCTTATCGATGAGTTCGGGTTGACGCAGGAGCAGCTTGGCTCGGCCGTCGGCAAGTCGCGCAGCCACGTGGCTAACGCCATGCGCCTTCTCAACTTGCCGCCCAGCGTCCGCTTGGATGTGCAGAATGGAAAGCTCTCATCGGGTCACGCGCGCGCTCTTCTTGCGCATACCGATCCAGAGGCCGCCGCAAAATCTGTTCTCGCCCGCGGCTTAAGCGTGCGGCAAACCGAAGCACTTGTTGCCAATTCCGCTAAGGAAGCAGGCTCCCGTAAGGCGGCGACCCAAGACCCTGAAACGCAGGCGTTGGAGCGCGACCTGTCCGAACGGCTCGGCATGAAGGTACAGGTTGGTTTCGACGGGCGTGGCGGCGCCGTAACGATACGCTACGGAAATCTGGACCAGCTCGACAGTATCGTCGCCCTGCTGAGTCGCTAGAGCAATCCCACGCAGACTGGAACAGTCGAAGCGAGTAAATTGCTCGTTCCAACATAGTGTTAGAGCGCGCTGACCGTTTACGGTCGGCCTTAACGCGCTTTGAGGTTGCGTTAAGCCGTTCCTCGTTGAGTCCTGGCCACTGATGCCAGACGATGAATGAACCGGCGCGCAAGTAGGTCGGGCCGGCTACCGGTTTGTTTGCAGGCCAGTTCGATAGATCGTGCCTCCTCCAGCATTTGAAGAAGCCGATCGGCCGGCCAGAGCCCGAGCGCCGTCGCCATGGGAGCTGCCGCCCGAAAGAACACAGGCGGCCGCATGGATCGTACAGCTTCGGTTGCCGATGCGCCGCGCGCCATCTGCAGCCGGGCCTGATGCAGCTTCTGCAAATGGGTCAGGCACATGCGCAGCAACGCAACGCCATTCAGTCCATCGGCAATAGCAGCCTCCAGAGCGGCATCGGCTGATACCTGCTGCCCAAGCGTAGCCGCCAGCACACAATCAACGCCTGCGACGGCGGCACCATCGCCCGTCCCAGTTTGGGCAGCTTCCAGATCGAGCCGGCCGCCTGGGCCAGCCAACAAAGCAAGCTTTTCCACCTCACCACGAATGACGGCTCTGTCGCCAGCCAACGCCCCGGCCAGCCAATCTATTGCCTCGGCATCGGCTTGCACATGCAAGTCGTTGAGTATCTTTTTGATCAGGTCGCCCAAGGCGCGCCCTTCCTCGGGGTAGCACGCAATCGCGACCGCATCGGGGGCCGTCTCGGCAAAGCTCCGAAGTTTTCCCTTGGCGAGGCTTGCGGCCTCTACGATCAGCAGTGCCGATCCGGGGCCTTTCATTGCTAGACTGATGGGGGCCAGCGCCGCATCGGTCGCCTCGCGCACCACAACGACGCGCCGGCCGCCGATCATGGACAGGGCAGCCATTTCCGCTCCGATCTGCCCCCAGCTCTCGCGCATCAGTTCGGACGTGAGGAAAGGGTCTCCAAGGCTGCCGGCAACCTGCCGCGTCAGCGTCAGGGAATATTCACGGATCAAGCCTTCGTCATCGCCGTGCAGCAGCACCAACCGGCACGAACCAGGGTTGCGGAGAAAGGCGGAAACCTGCCTCGCGTCTAGTTTCAAGCGTCAGCCTGGGCGAGCATGGGTACCGAAGTAGGCGGCCAGCCCTTGAACGATCTGATCGGCCAGCGCTTCGGCCAACCGTCGCTCGGCTGCGTCTTCGGACAGGTCTGCATAGAAGAACTGTTCATCGATGATATTGTAGCCATCCAAGCTGCGGACGGTGCCTCCCGCGATCTGTATCGCTGTGTTGTCGGAGCTATGCAGACTCCAGACAGCGTTGCCGACATCTCTGTTGCGCGTCGTCGAGTTATCGGATTGGACGCCGATGCCTTGTATGGATTCAGAATAACCGACGTCTAGAGTGTATCGTTTGGCAACACCGCTGGCCGCTCCCTCAAGCCTGCTCTGCAACGCTTGACGCAGGAGCTGGCCGGAACGGTTGGGAATGATGTTCACGTACACAGCAGCCAGGCTCGCCGTCTGCGCCGGCCGTATCGCGTAAAGCGGTTGGAACCCGCAGCCGGCAACCAGAAGCACGAGGGTGACGCTCCGCAGCGCTTGAAGCATGCTCACCCGGCCACGACGAAGTTGACGACGCGCTTCGGCACGTGGATGCGCTTGATGATGCGCTGACCTGCCAGTTGGCGCGCCACGTTCGGTTCGGCCTCTGCCGCGGCCAAGATGTCTGCCGCCTCTGCATCGGGCGGCACAACGATGGTGGCCCGCAACTTGCCCATAACTTGCACCGCTATCGTCACTGTCTGCTGGATCAGCAAAGAGGGATCTGGCACCGGCCAGGGCAGGGTCGCCAGCAATCCCGAACCGCCTAGGCGTGCGTGGATTTCTTCGGCCAAGTGCGGCATCATCGGCGCGACAAGAAGGGCGCATGTCAGGGCGGCCTCGCGGCGGGCATAGGCCAAGCCTTCCGCCTCTAACGTCCGGTCCGCATCACCGATTGCGGCCGCAAACTCGTAGATGCGAGCGACGGCGACATTGAAGGCGAAATCATCCAGCGCCTGCGTCACTGCCGCGATCGTGCGATGGGTGGCGCGTCGAAGCATCACGGCAGGCTCGGCAAAACTCGTCGGGTGGGCCGTCGCCGGTCCAACGCTGGTCGTTACCCTAAACAGACGCTGGACGAAACGAAATGCACCGACCACGCCCGTTTCCGTCCATTCGATGTCGCGCTCCGGCGGGTTGTCGGACAGGATGAACCAACGTGCCGTATCCGCCCCGTAACGATCGATGATGGCGTTTGGGTCGATCGTATTGCGTTTGGATTTGGACATGGCTTCGATACGGCCGAGCAGCACCGGCGCACCGGTGTCCCGTTCCACCCATGCGCCGTCGCGCTGTTCCACCTCGGTCGGGTACAACCATCGGCCGTCCCCCGCCCTGTAGCTCTCGTGCGTGACCATCCCCTGGGTGAACAGCCCTGCGAACGGCTCCACCTGATCGACGAAGCCGGTCACGTTCATCGCACGAGTCACGAACCGGGCGTAAAGCAGATGCAGGATCGCGTGCTCAATGCCGCCGATGTACTGGTCGACCGGCAGCCAGGAATCGGCGGCCAGGCGGTGCACCGGCTCCGCCGCGTGCGGACTGCAAAACCGGGCGAAATACCACGAACTATCGACGAAGGTGTCGCAGGTGTCGGTCTCCCGCGTGGCCTCTCCACCGCAAGCGGGACAGCATGTGTGTTTCCAGGTCGGGTGGTGATCGAGCGGGTTACCGGGCTGGTCGAAACCCACATCCTCGGGCAGTAGCACCGGAAGGTCGGCGGTCGGCACCGGCACCACGCCGCACGTTGCACAGTGGACCACCGGAATCGGGCACCCCCAATAGCGTTGTCGGCTAACGCCCCAGTCGCGCAGGCGCCAACTGACAACGCGCTTGCCCACCCCGGCCTGCTCCAGCCTGCCCATCGCGGCATCCTTCGCCTGCTCGATGGACAAGCCGTCCAGAAAACCGGAATTGGCAATCCTGCCAGGCCCGTCGTAAGCACGCTCGCCGATGCTGAACGCGTTGGCGGCTTCCCCCTCGGGAATTACCACGGGGAGTACGGGGAGGCCGTAACGGCGTGCGAAGTCCAAGTCGCGCTGGTCATGCGCCGGACATCCGAATATCGCACCCGTGCCGTACTCCATCAGCACAAAGTTGGCGATCCATATCGGCAACATCCGGTCAGGCAGGAACGGGTGGCGGACGACGAGCCCAGTGTCGTAGCCCCGCTTCTGCGCCGTCTCCAGCGTCGCCTCGCTGGTTCCCATGCTGCGGCATTCGGCCACGAACGCAGCCGCAGCGCCGTCGCGCGCACTGACCGCCAAGGCGAGCGGGTGCTCTGCGGCCAACGCCAGGAATGACATTCCATACAGCGTGTCCGGCCGCGTGGTGAACACATCGACGCCGTCCATGCCGCCCTCGGCTATCGCCAGTGCGAACCGCAGCCGCGCCCCTTCGCTGCGGCCGATCCACCGTGCCTGCATGGTGCGCACCCGCTCCGGCCACCGCTCCAGGCCGTCCAGCGCCGACAGCAGCTCGGGGGCGAACTGGGTGATCTTGAAGAACCACTGCGAGAGCTTCCTCTGCTCGACCACCGCGCCCGAGCGCCAGCCCCGGCCGTCGATCACCTGCTCGTTGGCCAGCACCGTTTGGTCGACCGGATCCCAGTTGACCGACGACAGCCGTCGTTCGACCAGCCCAGTCTTCATGAACGCCAGGAACAGCGCTTGCTGCTTGCCGTAATACTCAGGCTCGCAGGTGGCGAACTCGCGCCGCCAATCGATCGACAGGCCCATGCGCTGCAACTCGCCTCGCATCGCCGCAATGTTGGCACGCGTCCACTCTCCGGGGTGCACGCCACGCTCACGCGCCGCGTTTTCTGCCGGCAGACCGAACGCATCCCAGCCCATCGGGTGCAGCACGTTGTAGCCGCGCATCCACATAAAGCGCGCCAGCGCGTCGCCAATGGCGTAATTG
>CAXUHU010000058.1:13646-20883 GCA_964250925.1 uncultured Acetobacteraceae bacterium | reverse complement strand
GTCCGCGCCATGACCAGGTAGAGCTCGGCTGCTCCGGCGCCGGAGATGAACTGCTTGGTGCCGTCCAGCACGTAGTGCCCGCCGTCCAGCCTGGCGCGCGTGGTCAGCGCGGCCGCATCCGAGCCGGAAGCCGGCTCCGTCAGGCAGTATGCGCCGAGCAGGTCCATCCGGCACAAGCGCGGAACCCAGGCCGCCCGTTGCGCGTCGCTTCCAAAGCGATCGATCATCCAGGTGACCATGTTGTGAATGGAGATGTAGGCGGCCACCGCGGGACAGCCGGTGGACAGCGCCTCGAACACCAGGACGGAGTCGAGCCGCCCTAGCCCGGAGCCGCCGAACTCCTGCTGCACATAGATGCCAGCCAACCCGAGTGCCGCCGTCGCGCGGATCGTATCCACGGGAAAGTGCTTGTCCTGGTCCCATTGCAGGGCGTGCGGGGCCAACCGGTCGTGGGCGAAGGCGCGCGCCATCGCGGCAATCGCACGCTGGTCCTCGGTCAGCCCGAACTGGGGTGCCGCTTGCGGAGCCATCATCGTATCCATGAGCCAACCCTTCGCCTGAGTGCTGCGCGCCGCACCCGCCCATTGAAGGTCTTTGCGGCGGCGATGCAACCAGCCTCGAAAGTGGGCCGTGCCGGAACGGTTTCCATAGGCACGGCTAGCCACCGTGGCCGAGGCGTCGAAGCTGGACATCCCGGGCGGCTGCAGGACGCGCGCAAGTTTCTGGTCACAATCGAGCAATAAAGCACCTTCCGTGCCGCACTGCGGCAAAGTGCAACAAACTAGCACCGGCGCCAAATCGTTCAGTCAAGGCTTCTACTCGTTCAGGAGACCGATCAGCATGCGGGCGCGAAATCAGACAGCTGAAAAACCTTTGCTGATCTGTTTTTCACACCTGCGATGGCAATTCGTGACACAGCGCCCACAGCATTTGTTGAACCGGGCAGCCGAGTCCTTCCAGGTGATCTATTGGGAGGAGCCGGAGTACAGTTCTTCCCAGCAAGAGCCTTCACTTCGGATGGAAGTCGAGGTCGGCGGGGTGACCGTCATGCGCCCGCTTCTGCCCGCTTCGGGCAATGAAGCCGATCACGATGCAGCGCAATCCGCCTTGCTGCAGCATGCCGTGCTCACCCTCGCCAAGCCCGTCGCCGTCGCTTGGTTCTACACCCCGATGGCCATGGCATTCGCGGCCAGTCTTGCGTGCGAAACCGTCATCTACGATTGCATGGACGAGCTGGCCGCTTTCGCCGGCGCCTCTCCCCGGATCGCGCTGCTCGAACGGCGGCTCATGCGGCACGCCGACATCGTGTTCACCGGCGGCCGCAGCCTGCAGCGCGCCAAGCAATCCTTGCACACCAACGTCCACTGCTTCCCCAGTGCCGTTGACCGCGAGCACTATGCCCAGGCCCGACAGATCGACCAGGTCGATCAGATCGACCAGGCCGCCATACCGCATCCGCGTATCGGCTTCTTCGGCGTGCTTGACGAGCGGCTGGACACGGATCTGATCGCTGCCGTGGCGGACCGGCGGCCTGACTGGCACTTCGTTTTCATCGGGCCGATCGCCAAGATCGACGAAGACGAGCTGCCTCGCCGGCCAAACGTTTATTTTCTCGGGCCGAAACCCTACAGCCAACTGCCTTCCTACTTGGCTGGATGGGATGCCGGGCTGATGCCGTTCGCCATGAACGAGGCAACGCGGTTCATCAGCCCAACCAAGACGCCGGAGTTTCTGGCCGCCGGCGTGCCCCTGGTATCTACGCCCATCGCGGACGTGGTCAGCAGCTGGCCCGGTGTGGTTGCGGTCGCGGCAGGACCGGGCGCGGTCGAAGCGGCCTTGCAGCGTGTCATGGACGTGCCGCGCGCGGCTTGGCTTGCCCAGGTGGACTCGGCGCTGGCCGGCGTCTCCTGGGACGAAAGCTGGGCGGCCATGCAGAAGCTGATCGGCAACCACACGGCCCGCGTGCCGACCGCCATGGCTGGCGATTAGGGCATGATCACGTCAGCTTGCCGTTGAATCCGGTTATCCATGCTGGCCAAAACTAAAAAGCACGATAGCCTCGACGGCTAGAAGCCATCGTGACGACGGCCGATCCCGGACGGAGCATCAGTTTCGTCCGGGCATGCGCTACGCCGCCTTCGAGGCCACCTTGCGCCTTTTGAACATCAGGGTGCCGTCATCGAGCTTGCCGTAACGCAGCGTCATCAAGTCGAGCGCGTAATTTTGATAGAGCTTCCATGGCTTGGTCACGCCCTGGCGAGGCAGCTGGTCGAGCGCCCGCTGTACGTAGCCGGACGAGAAATCCAGGAACGGCGCCTCTGTCACGCTGGCGTCCTTGGTCGGTGTCGCCTGAACGTAGCCACGGGCGGCCATATAGTTCAGCAAACGGCAGACGTAGTTGCACGTCAGGTCGGCCTTCAGCGTCCACGACGCGTTGGTGTAGCCGAATGCGGTCGCCAGATTCGGCACGCCGCTATACATCATCCCCTTGTAGCTCATGCACTTCGACAAATCGATCTGCGCGCCGTCAACGTCGATCTCCATGCCGCTCAGGATACGCATCTTCAAACCTGTCGCCGTCACGATCACGTCAGCCTCCAACTCACGGCCGGATGCCAACCGTAAGCCGGATGAGGTGAACGTCTCGATCGTGTCGGTCACTACGGACGCCTGGCCGGACCGTATGGACTGGAACAGGTCGGAGTCCGGCACCAGGCACAGCCGCTGGTCCCAAGGATTGTATTTCGGGGTGAAGTGCGTGCCCACGTCGTAGTCGACGCCCAGTTCCGTCTGCACCATGCCGATCAGCCGTTTCTTGAACTTGTCCGGCCGGCGGCGCGCCATGTTGAACATGAACAGCTGAAACAGCACGTTGCGCCATCGCGTGATGCCATAGGCGAGCTTGGATGGCAGATAGCGCCGCAGCTTGTTGGCGAACTTATCCTCGCCCGGCATGGAGACGACGTAGCTCGGAGAGCGTTGCAGCATCGTCACATGCGCCGCCTTGTCGGCCATCGCCGGCACCAGTGTGACCGCCGTGGCGCCACTGCCGATCACCACGATACGCTTGCCGGCGATATCGAGGTCCTCGGGCCAGTGCTGCGGATGAACGATACGACCGCCGAACTGGTCGATGCCCACGAAATCGGGCGTATAGCCGCCGGCGTAGTCGTAGTAGCCGCTGCAGGTGAACAGGAAATTGCACGTGAAAACGACGGCCTCCTGCTCCGGTCCACGCCGCGCCTCCACGGTCCAAAGCGCATCGTCGGACGACCACGAGGCACGACGGACCATATGACCGAAGCGGATATGGCGATCGACATCATATTCGGCCGCCGTCTCGCGTATGTAGTTCAGGATCGACGGACCGTCGGCAATCGCCTTGGCTTCGCGCCAGGGACGGAAGGCATAGCCAAGGGTGTACATGTCGGAGTCCGAGCGGATGCCCGGGTAGCGGAACAGGTCCCAGGTGCCGCCGATCGACTCACGGCCTTCCAGCACAGCGTATGTGCGCTTCGAGGCGTCCATCTTCAGGTGACAGGCAGCCCCGATGCCGGACAGTCCGGCACCAATGATCAACACGTCGAAATGGTCGGACATCGCTTCTAGCTCTCCGCGGCCCTGGGGCCCGATTTGCGCCGCCGTATCACCAGGTGGCGGGCAGGCGGCTCAGCCCACGCAGCGTGACGGTGGGCTTCCATTCGACGTTATCCGGATCGGTGAGCGTCAATGTCGGCAGCCGCTCCATGATGCGTCGCAACGCGATCTCGCCTTCGATACGGGCGAGTTGCGCACCCAGACAGAAATGCAGTCCGCCACCGAAGCTCAGCGCCCGCACGCCCGGGCGGCCGACATCCAACTCGTCCGGGTCACCGGCATAGGCGGAAGGATCGTGGTTGGCAGCCCCCAGAAGTGCGATGACCTCCTCGCCGCGCGCCACTGTCTCGCCCATGATCGGGGTGTCCCGCATGGCATGGCGGCTGGTGAGCTGCACCGGGCTGTCGTAGCGCAGCAACTCCTCCACCGCGTTCGCCATCAGGGACGGATCGCTGCGCAAACGGCCCAACTCGGCCGGATTGCGGTGTAGCGCCAGCAGGCCGTTGCCGATCAGGTTCGTCGTCGTCTCGTGCCCGGCGCCGAACAGCAGGTTGATGTTGGCCACGATCTCGGATTCATTCAGCGTGTCGTCGGCCTCGCGGGCCGCCAGCAGCCCGGTCACCAGGTCGTCGCCAGGATGTTCGCGGCGATAGGCCAGCAGGTGACGGAAGTACGATTCCGAGGCAAGGAAGGATCGGTTCGCCTCGTCCATCTCCTCGCGCGATAACGGCACCGGGTCAAGTATGCGGCCGCGAACGGTCGCCTCGTTCAGAAACGGGTCGCGATCGGACTCCGGCACGCCCAGCATGTCGCAGATCACCGTTACCGGCAGGCGGTGGGCAAAGTCGGCGATCACGCACATGCCGCCTTGGCCGATCACGCGATCGATCAGGCCATCGACGACGGCTTCGATGCGGCCGCGCAACGCTTCGATCCGCCGCGCATTGAACGCCCGGGCGACTAGGCCGCGGATGCGCGTATGGGCCGGCGGATCAAGGAACAGCATCATTCGGGTAAGACTGGCCACCGCCGGCTCGGCCAGAGCCTCGGGAGACAGCATCATCTGGTTGCTGCGGCCCATTGCCGGGTCGCGCAGCAACGCCGTGCAGCCGGCATGGGTGGACACGATCCAGTGGCCAGTCGGCGCGCGCCACAGGGGCGCTGCCTCGCGCAGGAAGCGATAGGCAGGATACGGGTTTGCCCGCAGGGCAGGATTGGCGAAATCGAAGCCGCTTACGCTGTCCATTGGTGATCCGGACCTAGCCGCATGAGTGGGTCGAGATTGAACGCACCGGCACAATCTGTCAACATCGAATGACAGAACGTTGAGTGATCATGGCCGAGACAGCATCCGAGTATCGCGAAACGCCGGCTGCCGGCAGGACGTACGGTGGCCAGTCGAGTCTGGAACGTGAGGCCCAGCGCCGCGCCAGCGTGCTGGATGCCGGCCTGCAGCTTTTCGGCACGCAAGGCTTCGGCCCGACCAGCATGACGGAGGTGGCGCTGCACTCCCAGGTCGCGTTCCGCTACGTGGCCCGGCTGTTTGCCGACAAGGAGAGCCTGTTGGAAGCGGTGTTTCTGCACGTGCAGGACCAGGTGCTTGCGGCCGTGGTCCGGTCGAGGCAGACGGCCGGCCCGCAATTGGATCTGCAGATAAGGGCTGGCCTGCGAGCCGCGCTGACCGCCTATGCGGATGATCCCCGTCGCGTTCGGGTCAGTTGTCTCGAGGCTGTGGGAGTGAGCCAGCGTCTCGAGGCGTTGCGGCGCAGCACCAGCGAGCGCTTCGTGGAGCAGTTGGTGCAGGGTCTGGACTCGGCGGTGCAAGCCGGGCAAGCGGTGCCGCAGAACTATGCGCTGCTCGGCGTGGGCCTTGTGGGCGCGGTGGGCGCGCTACTGGCCGAATGGGCGCTCAGTCCCGAAGCGTCGCGCGCCAGCCTCGAGGACGTTATCGAGGCAGCCAGCCTGATGTACTTGCGGACGCTCGGGTTGCCGAGAGCACCCTGAACGCTGCGCCGGCGCCCGCATGGCCCTGATGCGACGCCCCATGCTACGGCTCCGCGCACGTATCGGAGTGGTCGCTGTATGAGCCTAACCCGCAAGCGCGTGCTGGTCACCGGAGGCGCCGGCTTCCTGGGCTCGCATCTGTGCGAACGGCTGCTCGGGCAGGGGCACGACGTATTATGCGTCGATAACTACTTCACCGGCCGCAAGGACAACATCGCCCACCTGCTCGGCCGGCCGCAATTCGAGGCGCTGCGGCACGACGTCACGTTTCCGCTCTATACCGAGGTGGACGAGATCTATAACCTCGCCTGTCCGGCCTCGCCGATCCATTATCAGTTCGATCCGGTCCAGACGACCAAGACGTCGGTGATCGGCGCCATCAACATGCTGGGGCTGGCCAAGCGCGTCAAAGCGCGAATCTTTCAGGCCAGCACGAGCGAGATCTACGGCGATCCTACCGTTCACCCGCAAACCGAGGAGTACCGCGGCAACGTCAACCCGTTGGGGCCGCGCGCCTGCTACGACGAGGGCAAGCGCGCGGCTGAGACGCTGTTCTTCGACTACCACCGGCAACACCATTTGCGCATCAAGGTCGCGCGCATCTTCAACACCTACGGCCCGCGCATGCATCCAAACGACGGGCGCGTGGTTTCCAACTTCATCGTGCAGGCGTTGCGCGGCGAGCCGATCACCCTGTTCGGCGACGGCAGCCAGACACGCGCCTTCTGTTTCGTTGATGACTTGGTCGAGGGTTTTCTGCGCCTGATGAAGACGGGCGATGAGGTGACCGGGCCGGTCAACCTGGGCAACCCGCACGAAATCCCGGTGCGCGAGTTGGCTCAACGGATCATTCGCCTGACCGGGTCGCCGTCGACAATCGCGTTCCGGCCGCTGCCGCAAGACGACCCGACGCAGCGTTGCCCGGACATCGCACTGGCGCGGCGATTGCTGGGATGGGAGCCGCACGTGATGCTGGACGAGGGGCTGAGCCGGACGATCAGGTATTTCGAACGATTGCTGCGAGAGGCGACCTGCTAGAGCATGATCGCATCAGGTTGATTTCCAATCGCAATAAACATGCTCGCCGAAATAGGACCCAGAGCACGATAGCCCTGGCTGCCGGAGGCCATCGTGCTCTGGCCGGCATCCGGACAAGCGATGCGATGGTCCGACTACCGTGGCTTGGCGGCGTCAGCCCGAGGTCACCTCCACCGTGACGTGCGACAGGTGCCGGAACGGCTGCAGCAATCCCCGGTAGTAGTCAGGCCCCCGCGGCCGGGTCGTCGCCACGGCCACGATCGCCCCCAGGTGGCCCGGTCCCAACCGCCAGACGTGCAGATCGCGCAACCGGTCGCCATCGGCCTCGATCATCCGGCGCATCGTCTCGGCCATCGCCCGGTTGGCGCTCATGTCCAGCAGGATCGCCCCGGTGTCGCGCACCAGCCCCACGGCCCAGCTCGCGATCACGCCGGCGCCCACCAGGCCGACCAGCGGGTCCATCCACACCCAGCCAAACTGACGCGCCAGCACCAGCCCCGCAATCACGAGCACGGAGACCACCGCATCGGCCATCACATGCACCACGGCCGCGCGCATGTTGTTGTCGCGCCCCGTCGCGTGGTCGTGTCCCGCGTGG
>CAXUHU010000058.1:8677-13546 GCA_964250925.1 uncultured Acetobacteraceae bacterium | reverse complement strand
CACGGCCGCGCGCATGTTGTTGTCGCGCCCCGTCGCGTGGTCGTGTCCCGCGTGGTCGTGTCCCGCGTGGCCGTGTCCCGCATGGCCGTGTCCCACATGATCATCCTCGTGCCCGTGCTCGTGCGCCTCGTGGTGGCTGTGGCCGTGATGGCCGTGCGCGCCGCCCAGCAGCCAGACAGACGCCATGTTGACCACCAGCCCCAGGGCGGCGATCGGGATCGCCTGGCCGAACCGGATCGGCACCGGTGAGACCAGGCGCAGGACGGATTCATAGCCGATCAGCAATGCGATCATCGCCAGCACCACGGCGCTGGTGAAACCCGCCAGGTCGCCGAGCTTGCCGGTGCCGAAGCAGAAGCGCGGGTCGTTTGCGTGGCGGCGGGCATAGCGGTAGGCAAGTGCGGCCAGCAGCAGCGCGCCGGCATGGGTGGACATGTGCAATCCGTCGGCCACTAGCGCGATGGAGCCGAACAGCAGCCCGCCTGCGATCTCGATCGCCATCATTACACCGCACAGCCAGATCACGGCCCAGGTGCGCCGCTCGGCCTGCTCGTGGCCAGGTCCCAGGAACACGTGGCTATGGCCGGCATCGGCGTGCGCGGATGGTGTGTCGTACATGGCTGTTCCCGACCGGAAGAGCTGCTCTCTTCATCTGCAGCCGCCAGTCTAGCAAGCGGCGTCGCCGGTGGGCAGAGATTGTTGGCTGATCGGCGATCAGGACCCAGATGCGCGTCATGATCTTCGATACCGACCTGACCCGGCAAGCCGGCCTGGCGCAGCTTGCCGCCGATACCGCCAAGCTTGGCCGCCGCTATGCCGATTGCCGCAACACTGATCGCGGGCCAGACCAGCCTCCCACGACCACAGCGCTGTCGCCCTTCCTGCGCCGGCGGCTGGTGCTGGAGGGCGAAGCGGTCCAGGCCGCACGGCAAGCTCACGGCGCGGCCGCCGAGAAGTTCATTCAGGAGGTGTTCTGGCGCAGCTACTTCAAAGGCCACCTGGAGACGCGGCCCTGGCTTTGGGCCGGCTACCGCGGTCTGGTCGCCGAAGGGCAGGCCAGGCTCGACAACGAGGGTGGACTGCGCCGGGCCTACGACCAGGCCACCACCGGCCGCACCGGCATCGACTGCTTCGACGACTGGGCCAACGAGCTCACGGAGCGGAACTGGCTGCACAACCACACCCGCATGTGGTTCGCCTCGATCTGGATCTTCACGCTGGGCCTGCCCTGGGCGTTGGGGGCCGACTTCTTCATGCGACATCTTCTGGACGGCGATCCCGCCAGCAACACGCTATCGTGGCGATGGGTGGCCGGCCTGCACACGCGCGGCAAGCCCTATGCCGCACGGGCCGAGAACATCCGTCGCTATACCGGCGGCCGCTACGATCCCACCGGGCTGAATGAACGCCCGCAGTCGCTGGACGAGCCGGCCGGCCCGGCTCCCGTGCCGCTGCCGCCGGCCGATCCGGCGCCCACGGGAGAGGTGATGCTACTGCTGCACCTGGACGACCTGCATCCCGAAAGCCTCGACCTCGGGCAGGCGCGGGTCGTTCGTGTCGGCAGCTTGCTGGCCCATGCCGATGGCGCGGCCGATCGGGTGCGGGCCGCCGATGGTGCGGCTATGGACGACGCTCTCGCCCGAGCATCGTCTCTTTTTGCCTGCCCGGCGGGGCAGCCGGCGACCGCATACCCTCTGGTGACTGCCTGGGCGCCCGTGGGCCCGTCGGCAGAAGCGCTGCCCGCTGCGACGCGTATCAGGCGGCCTTGGGACGATGCCGTATGGCCGCACAGCACGCAGGGCTACTTCAAGGTGAAGGACCGTATCGCGCCGGTGTTGCGGTCGCTGGAGGTCTGACGAGCGGTTCCAGTTCTTGTTTTGACGAGCCCGTTCATCGCGGTCGATGGTCGACGCGGCGCGACCACGCTCTACAACCGTCGTGCGCTGGCTTGCAAAACGGCTTGTTTTCCCGCATCTACTGTCCACACCATCACCGGCTCATGATCGGCGCACGGGACACGGGTCTCGTCTGCGCCGTCTTCCGTACGAGCTGGCATGGCATGGAGGCTTCCCGTGTCCGCGACCGACCTCGACAAGATACGCAACATCGGCATCACCGCGCATATTGACGCGGGCAAGACGACGACGACCGAGCGTATCCTGTATTACACCGGCGTGTCACATCGCATCGGGGAGGTGCATGACGGCAACACCACCACCGACTACATGGAGCAGGAGCGTGAGCGCGGCATCACGATCACCTCAGCTGCTGTCACGTGCGAGTGGAAGGACCACCGCATCAACATCATCGACACGCCCGGCCACATCGACTTCAACATCGAGGTGAATCGCAGCCTGCGCGTGCTCGACGGCGCCATCTTCATCATCGAGGGCGTGGCCGGCGTGCAGCCGCAGAGCGAGACCAACTGGCGCCTGGCCGACCGCTACAACGTGCCGCGCGTGATCTTCATCAACAAGCTTGACCGGACCGGTGCCGATTTTTACCGGGCGTTCGACACGCTAAAGGAGAAGCTCGACATCGTGGCACTGCCACTGCAGCTGCCTATTGGCATCGAGGACACCTTCGTGGGTGTCGTCGATCTGGTCGAGATGAAGGCGATCATTTGGGAAGGTGGCGAACTGGGTGCGAAGTTCCACGACGAGGAAATTCCGGCTGAGCTGATGGAAAAGGCGAAGGAATACCGCCAGCTGTTGCTGGACACCGCCGTATCCGTCGATACCGTCGCCATGGAAGAGTATTTCGAGAAGGGCGACGTGGACGTCGCCACTCTGAAACGCTGCATCAAGAAGGGTGCGATATCCGGCGAGTTCCGTCCGGTGCTGTGCGGCACGGCGTTCAAGAACAAGGGCGTTCAGCCGCTGCTCGATGCGGTGCTCGACTACCTGCCGAGCCCGATCGACGTGCCCGGCATCAAGGTGGCCGCCGAGGAGGGCGTGGAAGAGCGTATCGACGACGACCGCCGCGTGATCCCCGCCAACCCGAAGGCGCCGTTTGCCGGCCTCGCCTTCAAGATCATCAACGACAAATACGGCACGCTGACCTTCGTACGCGTCTACGCCGGCACGCTCAAGCAGGGCGACATGGTGCAGAATACCACCAAGGATCATCGGGAGCGTATCGGCCGCATGTTCCAGATGCATGCCGACAAGCGCCAGGAGATCAAGGAGGTGTTCGCCGGCGACATTGCCGCCTTCGTGGGCCTCAAGGACACCGGCACCGGCGACACGCTGGCCAGCAGCGACGATCCGGTGGTGCTGGAGCGCATGGCCTTCCCGGTCCCGGTGATCGACATCTCGGTCGAGCCGAAGACCAAGGACGGCGTGGAGAAGATGACGCTGGGGCTGCAGAAGCTGGCGGGCGAGGACCCAAGCCTGCGGCTCAAGACCGATCAAGAGACCGGCCAGACCATCCTGTCCGGCATGGGCGAGCTGCATCTGGAAATCATCATCGACCGCCTGCGCCGCGAGTATGGCGTGGACGCCAACGTGGGTGCCCCGCAGGTCGCCTATCGGGAGACGATCAGCAAGACCCATACAGAGACGTACACCCACAAGAAGCAGTCCGGCGGGTCGGGCCAGTATGCCGAAGTGAAAGTCGTTTTCGCGCCGCTCGAGCGGAATGCCGGCATCGAGTTCGAAAACAAGGTGGTCGGCGGAACGGTGCCGAAGGAATACATCCCGGCGGTCGAGAAGGGCATCAAGGTGCAGGCCGATACCGGTGTGCTGGCCGGCTTCCCGACGGTGGACTTCCGCTACTCGCTGATCGACGGCAAGTATCACGACGTGGATTCGTCCGCGCTGGCGTTCGAGATCGCGGCCAAGGCGTGCTTCCGCGAGGGCATGAAGAAGGCCGGCCCGGTGATCCTGGAGCCGATCATGGACGTCGAATGCACGACGCCTAACGACCACGTGGGCGACGTGGTAGGCGACCTGAACCGCCGACGCGGCATGATCCAGAACCAGGAAAGCTCAGGCTCTACCGTGATCGTGCGTGCGCACGTGCCGCTGAAGGAGATGTTCGGCTACATCTCCCATCTGCGCAGCATGACCAAGGGCCGTGCTTCCTTCACCATGCAGTTCCATCACTACGATCCCGTGCCGCGCAACGTGGCCGACGAGATCATGGCAAAGAGCGCGTAATTTCTGGCTCTGGTTCACGAGAGAACGTGTCCCCACGTCATTCCGGCAAGAAGGGCGGCGACCGAACCGAGGTCGCCGCCCCGAGGGCCGCAGCGATGACGACGCCGATCCCCGCCCATTGCTGAACGCTCAGCATCTGTCCCAAGAACAGCAGCCCCATCAGCGCACCCACCGCCGGTTCTAGGCTGGTGACCGTGCCATACACCCGGGCCGGCAGGCGGGTCAGGGCTATCATCTCGAGTGAGAAGGGCAGGGCGCTGGAGAACACGCCGACGCCGATGGCCGCCAGCAGAACGCTCGGCCGCAGCAGCGCCCCGCCGGCGTGGACGATCCCCACGGGCACAATCAGGCAGGCGGCGATCAACGTGCCGAGCGCCGTCGCCTGCGTGCCCAATTCGCCGCCGGCACGCTGGCCGAACACGATGTACAGAGCCCAGCAGGCGGCTGCGCCCAGCGCGTAGGCCACGCCGACCGGGTCCAGCGGATGGGCGCTGTGCAACGGCGGCGACAGCAGGAGCAGTCCCAGGATCGCCAGCACTATCCAGGCGAAATCGATGGCCCGACGCGACGACAGGACGGACACCAGCAGAGGTCCACTGAACTCGAGCGATACGGCGATGCCGAGCGGGATCGTTCTGATAGCCATGTAGAACATCAGGTTCATCGTGCCGAGCACCACGCCGTAGCCGATCAGCGCCGGCAGCACGCG
>CAXUHU010000058.1:3733-8577 GCA_964250925.1 uncultured Acetobacteraceae bacterium | reverse complement strand
TGGCGGCGAATACTGCAGCAACCACTTGCCCGGCCTTCGGCGATTCGATAGCGTAATAAAACCTTCCGGCGTGGAAACCCAGGATGCGATGGCAAAAATCGTCGGGCAAGCTCGTTCGTTCGTCGGAGGATTGGCGTCCGGCCGAGTTGCTGCCGGCCACCGTAATTCCCGGTTTTGCCGAGGCGATGTCGCGAACGGCCGACCATCTGGCAGGCCTGGACCGTTCCATCCCGCCGCCGTGCGCTGAGCCTTACCAGCCCACCGCCGGGCCGGGCGATCTCGCCAAGCCGGCGTTCCCTAGCGAAGGGCCGGACGGCCATCGCGAGCGCATGCGCGACCGGCTTGTCGAACGCGGCCCCGACAGCTTGGCGGATTACGAGCTGCTGGAGATGCTTCTGTTCCTGGTTCAACCCAAGGGCGACACCAAGCCTTTGGCCAAACGCCTGATCAATCGCTTCGGCAGTTATGCAAAGGTGCTGTCCGCCCCGCTGAACGAACTGAACGACGTGCCTGGTGTGGGCCGCCACACCGTCGCCGCGCTAAAGCTGATGCAAGGCGGCGCGCTCCGGCTGGCGCGCGCCGAGGTGCTGGACCAGCCTATCCTGGGCAACTGGGACCAGCTAATGGCCTATCTAAACGCGGTGATGGCTCGTGAGCGCGTCGAGCAGTTTCGCATCCTGTTCCTCGACACCAAGAACCGTCTGATCGCCGACGAGCTCCAAGGCCGCGGCACCATCAACCACACGCCCGTCTACCCGCGCGAGGTGCTGCGTCGCGCCTTCGAACTGCACGCCGCCAGCCTGATATTGGCCCACAACCACCCAAGCGGCGACCCGACTCCGTCGGTCGCCGACTTAGAGATGACACGACAGATTCAGCAGCTCACGCAATCGGTTGGCATCGCCCTGCACGATCACATCATCGTCGGCAACGGCAGTTGGACCAGCCTGCGCAAAGAGGGGTTCCTGTAACGCCGGCGCCTGCTGCGGCCGACTCTCCTACCGGTACTGCCCCGACGTCGTATCCTGCCCCTTCGTTGCGAGGTCGGTATAGACCCGCTCGGCGAAGCCATCGAGCGCTTCGGATTTCTGCACCGCGGTCGTCAGCGTCGTATCACCCGCCACCACCGGGCAGTAGCCGAGTGTCAAGCTGTTAATGACATCGGCTTGCGACGCCTTCGGTGCGCCCGCGTGAACCTTCTCAATCAGCACCTCGGCGTTGGCCAGAACGTTCTCCTGTGTCGTCCCGGCCAATATCTTCTGCATGTCGGGCTGAGCGATTACTTGGGCCGTATCGCCCTCGGCTATCTTGGGGCAACCACCCGGCAAGTTCATCGCTAACAACGTCTGCGTCTCTTTGCGCAGCGAAGCAACTTGGCCCGGGCCGGCCTGCGCCGGTGCCGCATTGCCCCACGCTGCGCGTACGTAGTTGGTGGCGTCGGCAATTTCCTGGTCGGTCATCTGTACGCCGATTGCCGGCATGGAGGAGTAGCTGCCTTGGGCGTTGATACCTCCCAGGATCACCCGAATCACCGTTTCCGGCCCTTGGGCAACGACGACGCCGTTGCCTGCAAGCTTTGGCACTGCACCCTCCAGCCCCTGGCCGTTCTGCAAATGGCACGACGCGCAGTAATTCAGGTAAGACTGGCCGTTAAGCGCCACTTGCTGGCTTCCCGCCACCGGCTCACGCTGCTTGAAGCCTTCCTTCGGCGGCGTTGATTTCAGGTAGTAGACGATGTCGTGGATGTCGTCGTCGGTCAGCTTGCCAAGGCTCTCATGCATGGTCTGCGCCATCGGCCCTACCACCACGCCCATGTCCGTCTCGTGCCCGGTCTTGAGGTAGGTGTATACCTGGTCATCGGTGTAGCGGCCGATACCCTGCGATTTATCCGATGTGATGTTGGGCGCGTACCATTTGTCGATCGGGCCGCCGCGCAACGCGGCTGCCATGCTGGTGTCGCCCAGCATGTTGTTGCCGTTGTGGCATTCGCCACAATGGCCGAGCCCCTGCACCAGGTAGGCGCCACGGTTCACCTGTGGCGACCATTGCGGATTAGTCTTGAATTCACCGGTCTTGAGGAACACCGCGTCCCAACCGATCAGGCCGGCGCGGATGTTGAACGGGAACACCAGCTTCAGCGGCTTGCGCGGCGCGTTCACCGGCTCGAGCGAGAACAGATAAGCCTTGATCGCCAGCGCGTCGTCGCGCGTCACCTTGGTGTACCAGGGGTATGGCATCACCGGATACAGCCGCTCGCCCTGCATGCCGATACCCTGGTGGAATACGCGCACGAACTGGTCATCGGTTATCTTGCCGATGCCGGTCTCAGAGTCGGGCGTTATGTTGGGGGTGGAGATCGGGCCGAACGGCGTATTCATATACAGCCCGCCGGCGAACGGCTTGCCCTGCGGCGCTGTGTGGCACGCCTGGCAATCGCCGGCGTTGGTCAGGTACTTGCCGTGCTCGATTAACGCTGCGTTGGCATCCGCATGTGCCAGGGTCCAGGGCGCGGCACTAGCCAGGCATGCGCCGGCTGTCAGGATGAATTTCAGAGGCGGCCTCCGAACCTTTGTCATGACTTACCTTTCCTAGCGATGACCCGAACCGGCGCGCAGCGCTCGTGACGGGGCGCATTCTTCATTTGCGTCTGCCGACCGGGCCGAACCCTTATTGCAAAAGCTTTCAGCCTACGGGGCGGTTGCAACCATAAGGCGCCATTTTGCAGAAAAAGCAGGGCACGGGCATGCTCGGATGGCAAGCCGGAGGCGAGGCGATGGGCGAATCGGAGACGCCGCAGGAGAGATTGCTTCGGCAAACCACCGGAATCTTTCTGTGGACGGAGCATGCCAGCTACATGGCGCTGGGCCTGCTGCTCTCGCTGGCCGTGCTGCTGGGCCTATGCGGCGCAGCCTGGGTGCTCGTCAGCGGGTTGGCCGACTGGACCGGCACGCGTCCCATCCTCCTGATCATCGACCGGCTGCTCTTCGTTCTCATGATGGTGGAGATCCTGCACACGGTCCGCGCCTCGATGCGGACCGGCGCGTTGACCAGCCAGCCGTTTCTGGTCGTGGGCCTGATCGCCACCATACGCCGCGTGCTGGTGATCACCCTGGAATCATCCGAGACGACGAAGCAGAACGCGTTCAGCGATCAGACACAGCGCATGTTCCAGGCCTCGATGCTTGAACTCGGCGTGCTCGCGGTGCTGATCCTGGTTATGGTGGTGTCAATCCGGCTACTGCGCCCTGTCGAGCGCCAAGACGATTGAGGCAACGATGAACTTAATCCTGAATGTGATCTGGGTTCTGCTGGGCGGCCTGGTGATGGCTGCGGCCTGGTTCCTTGCCGGTCTGCTGGCCGCCGTCAGCCTGGTAGGCCTGCCTTGGGCGCGCGCGTGCTTCAACATCGCCTCGTTTTCCCTCTGGCCGTTCGGTCGAGAGGCGGTGCCGCGCCATGTGCTGACCGGCCGTGACGATTTGGGCACCGGGCCGCTCGGCCTGGTCGGCAATATTATCTGGCTGGTGCTGCTCGGCCTATGGCTGGCCATCGGGCACCTTGCGGCCGCAGTAGCGTGCGGGGTGACGATTATCGGCATTCCGTTCGCCTTCCAGCACGTAAAACTCGCGGGGATCAGCCTGATGCCGATCGGGATGACGGTGGTCGATAGGACGGCGCTCTACAGCGAATAGAGACTGACCGCGTCAGATCGACCTCCAACCGGGATGGCATGCCCTCGATCAGCCGCCCAACGGCAGACGTTCGGCGACCAGGAACGGACCAACGTGCGCAGCCTGGGTGAAGACGGCGAGGTCGCCGAGCAACCGCGGCAAGGCCAGCGCCCGGCGAAAATGCGCCTCGGCTGCCGGCCGGTACAGCGCCATTTCAGCCGCATCCAGGCGCCGCGTCAGGGTCATGTGGAACCGCCATCGCTGCATGACGTGCGGATAGCCCCAGCGAAGCAACAGCGCCTCCTCCTCGGCCGAGAGTCCCGCGCCCCGTCTGCGCGCCAGCTCGGCCGGGTCGGGGCGCAGGCGATACGGGTCGGTCGCCCGCACGCAGGCATCGGCCAGGCGGTGCAGCGCCGGGCAGGGCTCCGCTTCGCGCAACGCCAGAAACCCGTCTAGGTCGGCCACCTCCAGGCGCGGCAGGTCGAACGGCGCTATCCTCGAGGCCGCTTCGCTGGCGGCTCCGATGAACGCCTCCCACCCGGCCGCAAGCCGCATCGGCGGCCGCAACGTCGCGTGAAAACCGTAGACCCGGGGGGCTGCCGTCACCTCGGTTATGCCAGGCACCATCGGGAATGTGACGGCAACGCCAAGCTCGGCATCGCGGCCCAGCCAGGAGGCTCCCGCCTGCCAAAGAGGATCGGTGTGACGTGGGGCGTAGTATAACGCCACACGCGCAGCGGGCCCGGCGTCAGGCAGCGCGCGCGCCCGCCACCCAAACCTCCCGCACGATGGGCAGGCCTTGATGCACTCGCACCCGCAGCAGATCGGCTCGCAGCCCCGGCACGACCTGGCCGCGATCGGCCAGGCTCATCAAGCGGGCGGGTGCGCCGGCGACAAGCTGGACCGCCTGCGCCAAGCCCAGCCCAGCCTGTTCGGCGGCGAGGAAGGCGGCATGCAGCAGGCTGGCGGGCACGTAATCGGAGGCCAGACCGTCAACCAGCCCGGCGTGCAGCAGGGCCAGCGCGGAGACGTTGCCCGTGTGGGAGCCGCCGCGCACGAGGTTGGGGGCGCCGGCAATCACGCCCATGCCGCCGGCGCGCGGACCCCGCCGCCCCCGCGGCGGCCCCCGGAAAACGCGTTCGGGGATTCCGGGCGGCCCCGTCTCCCCCCCCAACC
>CAXUHU010000058.1:0-3723 GCA_964250925.1 uncultured Acetobacteraceae bacterium | reverse complement strand
GCAATCACGCCCATGCCGCCGGCGCGCGCAGCCTGCGCCGCAGGCTGCGTCACCGGAAACTCGCTGACGGGAATGCCGTCGGCCACGTTCTCCGCCACCTCCGCCTCGGTCGCGTCGTCGTGGCTGGCCAGAACTACCGAGGATGCCGCGAACAAACCGAGCAGGGCGCGGCGGTTCGGGCCGCGCCATCGATCCCGCTGGTCGCGCAATTTGGCAATGCGGTCGCGCGTCTGACCCGCATCCTCGCCGATGCGGCGCAAGGCGCTGTAGCGGTCCAGGTCCTGATACTGGCCGAAGCCGGGCGTGTGGTCCATCAAGCTGACGATACGCAGCCTGGGGTGGTGAGCCCAGTCGCCCATCTCCTGGGGCATCCCGACCGCAGGCAGTTCGCAGCGCAGATGCAGGTAGTGGTCTGCCTTCAGCAGGCCGGTGGGCGCCAGGGCATCCAGGTCGGCAATGCCTTCCCTGCAGGTGCGCGGCCGATCCTCGTCAAAGCCCAAATCGCCCACGCACAGCGCATCGAACACCGTGGTGACTCCTGCAGCGACGCAGTGGGCATCGTGGGCGACCATGGCCGCGCGGCTGGGCCAGCGGGCATTCTGCCGCGGATGCACCTGCCGCTCCAGATTGTCGGTGTGCAGATCGACGATGCCTGGCATCAGCACGTCGCCGTCCAGGTCGCGCGCAGCCGCCAGGCCCGATCGGCCGGGCTGGATGTCTGCGATCAGGCCATCCTCGACCACGACCGTGCCCCGCATCGTCTCGCCCGGAAGCACCACGATGGCGTTGGTCAAAACCGTTTGCATGCGCATGCTCGCTCGTCATCGCCGGTCTGCGAAAGGGTTGCCGCCCGGCCCGTGGGCCAGGCGGCACCGGAAATGGCTCCCGAAGTAGGACTCGAACCTACGACAAAGCGATTAACAGTCGCTTGCTCTACCAACTGAGCTATTCGGGATCAGCGGTGCAGCCGTATAGCGAAGCGGCGTGCGGGGGTAAACCCTGGACCAGGTGTCCGTTGCCGATTTCCAGTCGTCCATTGGTGCGGGTGGTCGGAATCGAACCGACACTCCTTGCGGAACCGAATTTTGAGTCCGGCGCGTCTACCAGTTCCACCACACCCGCATGACGGCTGGATCGCACGAAATCGGCGGGTCGTCCAGGCTGTCGCGCGGGCAGGGTCATCGCGGTTTGGCGGGCATGGGCTTGTCGGCCACGATGTTGACCCGGATCAGGCCTTCGCCGACCTTGGGGTTCCAGCCATGCCAATTCGCCACAGCCGTGATGATCACGAGGTGGAACACGACCACACCGCCCACGATGGCCGCGATGCGCCCCGGGCTGCGTGACCGCTTGAGGTAGTTGTCACGGTTGTCTTCGAGTACGTTCATCGCATCGAGCCTAGCACATGCGCCACCGCGTCCGTCAGGCGGGTCAACTCGTGCTCCGTCACCGTGAAGGCGGGCGTCAGGTAAACGATGCTGCGAAACGGCCTGACCCAGACGCCACGGGCCACGAAGGCCGTCTTCAGAGCGGCCATGTCGTCGATGCGGTCCAGCTCGACCACGCCGATAGCGCCCAGCACGCGCACGTCGCGGACGCCCGGCAGCCCGCGGCACGGTGCGAGTGCCTGCGCCATCTGTGCGCCGACCGCCGCCACCTGGGCCAGCCGCGGCTCGGCCTCGAACAGGTCGAGCGAGGCGTTGGCCGCCGCACAGGCGAGCGGGTTGGCCATGTAGGTCGGCCCGTGCATCAGCGCATGGGCGGGGTCGTCGGACAGGAACGCCTCGAAGATGTGCCTGCGCGTGATGGCGGCCGACAGCGCCATGGTACCGCCGGTCAGCGCCTTGGACAGGGTGATGACGTCGGGGACAACGCCGGCCGCCTCACAGGCGAACATCGTGCCGGTGCGTCCGAAGCCGGTGAAGATCTCGTCGAAGATGAGCGGCAGGCCGTGCGCGTCGGCGGCCCGGCGCAGGTGCCGCAGAACGGCGGCGTCGTGGAACACCATGCCGCCGGCGCCCTGCACCAGCGGCTCGACCAGGATGCCGGCCAGGGTGTGGGCGTGCTGGTCGAGAAAGGTGTCGAACGCGGCCGTGCTTTCGGGGTCGCGGGGCAGGGGGATCACGGCGTGGTCGGCCAGCAGGCCGCGATACAGGGCGTGCATGCCCTCCTCGGGGTCGCACACCGCCATCGTGGCGAAGGTGTCGCCGTGGTAGCCGCCGGTGAAGGCGAGGAAGCGGCGGCGGGTGCGTATGCCCTGATTGAGCCAGTATTGCGCGGCCATCTTCATTGCGACTTCGACGGCCACCGAGCCGCTATCGGCGAAGAACACGTGGTTCAGGTCGCCGGGCAGCAGGGCGGCCAGGCGCGCGGCCAGGCGTTCGGCCGGCTCGTGGGTGAGGCCGCCGAACATGACGTGCGGCATGCGGGCGAGCTGGTCGGCCACGGCCGCGCGTATGTGCGGGTGGGTGTAGCCGTGGCAGGCGGTCCACCAGGAGGCGATGCGGTCGGTGAGTTGGCGGCCGTCTTCCAGGGTGATGGTGCAGCCGTCAGTGGCCCGTGCGCGCAACGGCTCGGGCGCGGTCTGCATCTGCGTGTAGGGGCGCCACAGGTGGTTGGTGGAGGTGGTGAAAGCCTGGTCCACTAGTGTTCCGGGGTGATCCCGAGGCGGTCGAGCAGCGCGCGGTCGCGTTCGGTGGCGGGGTTCGACGTGGTCAGCAGGCGGGCGCCGCAGAAGATGGAGTTCGCGCCGGCCAGGAAGCACAGCGCCTGCGCCTCGTCGGTCATCTGCTCGCGGCCGGCCGACAGGCGCACGTACGATGTGGGCATGGTGATGCGGGCAGCGGCGATCACGCGTACGAAGTCGATGGCGTCGATCGGGGCGGACTGGGCGAGCGGCGTGCCGGCGACGCGGACCAGCGCGTTGATCGGGACGCTTTCGGGGTGCTTGGGCAGGCTGGCGAGGGCGGCGATCAGGCCGGCGCGGTCGGCCTCGTCCTCGCCCATGCCGACGATGCCGCCGCAGCAGACGTTAATGCCGGCGCGACGGACGTGGCCCAGCGTATCCAACCGGTCCTGGTAGGTTCGGGTGGTGATGACCTGGCCGTAATGCTCGGGCGAGGTGTCGAGGTTGTGGTTGTAGTAGTCGAGGCCGGCGCTTTTCAGGCGGCCGGCTTGCGGGGCGGTGAGCATGCCGAGGGTGACGCAGCTTTCCAGGCCGAGCGCGCGGACGCCTTCGACCATGGCGCACACCGCGTCGAGGTCGCGGTCCTTGGGCGAGCGCCAGGCGGCGCCCATGCAGAAGCGGGTGGCGCCGGCGTCGCGCGCGGCGCGCGCTTCGGCCAGCACGGATGGCACGTCCATCAGCTTGGAGGCGGGAACGCCGGCTTCGTAGGCGGCGGATTGCGGGCAGTAGGCGCAGTCCTCGGGGCAGCCGCCCGTCTTGATCGAGAGCAGGGTGCTGACCTGGATCTTCGACGGGTCGTGGTGGGCGCGGTGCACGGTGGCGGCGCGGAACACCAGCTCGGTGAAGGGGGTAGCAAGCAGGGCGCGGACGGTGGCTGGGGTCCAGGGCGGGGCGCTGATGGCGTTCATGAAACGCGGTTTAACGCAAGCGGCGCCGGGCAGCCATATCGGCTGCGGCGTTTGCGTTGGTTCGCATGGCTAGCGCGTTTCGAACGGCGCGTTTGGTCGGGCGGCGCCTAGTCGGGCGGTTTTGGCGGG
>CAXUHU010000057.1:0-20887 GCA_964250925.1 uncultured Acetobacteraceae bacterium | reverse complement strand
CCGGGAAGGTTTCGGCACGGGCATACTTGCGCACCGTCCCGAGCGCCAAGCCGGTCTCACGCGCGATCCCAAGCAGCGTCTCACCCGCGAGGTGCCGGCGCCGGACCTCGGCGTGGCGGGCCTGCCACCGGGTGCGGCTCTCTGCTCCGGCGACCCGTTCAGGGGCGCTGCGCCGGAACGCCTGGTCGCGGCGGGCCGGCAGCGTTGGCCCGCCGTCGCTGGGCGGCACCGGCAGGCGCCGGAGCCGGGCCTGGGCGCCGTGCAGCCAACGCTCGAGCACCTGGCGCATGTTGGCCAGCAGGTGCCAGCGGTCGGCGGTCTGCATGGCCTTGGGGGCGCCCAGGGCGAGGCCGCGGGCGTAGTCCGTCGAGCGGTCGCGGGCGACAGCCTCGATGCCTGGGCGGCCCCGAAGCCACTCCGCCAGGATCCCAGCGGTCCGGTCGGCAACAGGTCCAGCACGCGGCGGCGCTCCAGGTCCACCACAATGGTGCCGTATGGGCATCGCTTGCGGATCGCCCACTCGTCTACGCCAACCCCGCGCGGCGGCTCCAGATCTGGCAGCGGCAGCCTGCAGACCAAGCGCAGCACGGTGTCCGCGCTCGCCGGCATGGCCAGGTGGTGCAGCAATCTGAAGCCAGCGTCGCCGCCATTGCCGCAGGCGATCCGTTTGCGAAGCAGTCGGTCGCAAGGCGACCGGAGGGGGCCACGCCGACCCGGGCTTGCGCTGCGGCCAGCCGACAGGTGCGCCGGGCATGCGGCGCCACCAGCTCGGGCAGCCGCTCGGCGAAGATGCGGCGGGCGCACTTGGTGTTGCGGCAGTAGAACCAGCGCACGCGCAGGCTGACCCCGATCCTGCGCCCGAGCGAGGGAAGGTCGGCGGGCTTGCGCCGACAACGCCTGTGCACGGCCCGGCTCGCCTGCCCGCAGCCGGGGCAGCATCGGGGCAGCAGTTGCCGGGCTTCGTGCCCTGTGCAGCAATGCTGAGACGGTCTGGAGCCTCGGGCGTGATCTGTTCGACGCGACAGCCCGGCATAGGGCGGAAGTCTGTCATGGCCAGTGCAATGGGGAGCAGAACCAGCACTGGCCACTACCGGTCCGCCCCCGTCACAAACCACGCAAAGTGCGGAAGACCCATGCGCGCGGGTCAACATCACCAGCACCTTGGGCCGGCCACCCTTACGTCCCCGGGCACGCGCCGCGTTCAGCCCGGCCTGGCTGCGCTCGCGCACGGACGAGCGCCGGGCGACCGAGGTGGACGTGGCCGTCCATGCGCTTAACCGTATGCTGGAGCTCGGACGCCTGATCTCCGTCCGTATTGCCTGAACCAAAGCAGGGGCTGGGCTAGCTGCGCCTACACGTCAGCACCGTGCAACACGGCTGCGGCGTGCACTCCGTGAGCCCGGCCAGGTGATGCGAGTACAGCTACAGGAACCATCGTGGCCAACCGACGCCGCCTCGCGATCGCCCTCGAAAGCACGCTGCGACGATGTCCATGTTGCCTAAAAGTCCAGCGACATAGCCGAACCGAGAGTCTGATTCAATAAAATCAGCGCAACACAGCCCACAATACCCCGGCGACGCCGCCCCAAACCGGCAGAATCAACATTAGAGAGAAGATGATGCCTCGCATAGGCGCCAAGTCGTCCCTCAAGCATGGCACGCCTACTTCGCCGATAAGCGCAGGAACGTCCATCATCGTCGGGCTACGTAGCAAAGGGATCAGGTGCGGATTCACCTGGGTTTCTTGCCTCGGGCGGGGACGCGTCTTAATCCGAGTGAGAGTCGATACTCGCCCGACACCTTGAGACAATTCTTTGAAGTGCATCGGGTAATTTCCTATAGGTCGCTGTATGATTATTTGCTTGCGACATATGCTTGGTGATATGAGGCTCGATGGTTAGCAGATCTAGACTATGAGTTGCGGTAGACTTGTTTGTAATACCGACAGGATCACAGATCGCGGTAAAGCCTACTGCACGGAGCACTACGCTGTACCGCAGCAGAGCAGAGCCTCTAGAATGGAAAGTAGCGGCAGCGTGCATCATCGGCGCGGCATCCCACGTTGCCGCAATGGCCCTAGAGTGGATGTGGCACAGCGGCCACTCGCGCGCGGCCTGACCTGTAAAGACCTGGGAAGTCTCGCCCACGTCAATTTGGTGCTCACCCTCGGACCAGAAGGCCTCGGCGTCACACAGGTCCGCATCAGCAACCCGCATCCGGTCGGACACCAGGAGGTCGGCCGTGGCTCAAAAGGCTGAATACTCTGATCGCACCGGAACTCGACTGAGCTTTGATGGTAAAGAGATCCGTCATTTTGAGGGTTACCCTGATTTGAACCGCACCGCCTGGCCGATGACCCGCACAGCCGCCGGCCGATATCGCTGTCGGTCGTCCACTCCCCCATCCGCCCGGCAGCGATGGTAAGTCCGGCGACTTGGAACGTCTTGCCGAGCGAAATCAGGTCGTCAGCAATCGGCCTTCCCCCCGCATCCTTATGTGTGCGGGATGCACTTTGCAGCCACATGGTCCTTGGATAATTCCGCTGCAGCTTGCGGACGGGTTTTTCACTCTCGCATGAGACATCGACCATGGAGACTATGCAGCCAAGGACCGCACGGCTCTCTAGACGATGCCCGATCACGCCGATGCTGGCGCGGGAAACAAGCTGCCGGAGTAGCCTGGCTGTGTACCAAGCCGCGCCCGCGAAGACCTCCGTGCCGGCAACCGGATTATCATATGAGGTTTGCAGCAGCACCGTCGTAGCGGCCGCCGTCCAGGAAGCCATCGGTACGAAGCCACCAAGCCAGCTCAATAGTAGCGGTACCTCTTGGTAACGGTCCAAGCTGTGAATAAGGTCGTAGTGCGGAGCATCTGCGCAGACGAGGAAGAATGCTTGCATCGTGCAAATGTCGGTGCTGGCGTGGCGCTGCAGCGCAAGCGCAGCCATGCCGCCTGCAAAGAGCCCATCCAAGCCCTGCAGACATGTGGGGAGAAGCGGTCCGGCTGCGAGACTTCGCAGACCGCTGCATGGTCCGAGACGGATACCACGCCAGCTCGGCATATGCAGGAGGCGGCGTACCGACGCGCTGCGTCCTCGCCTGCGCCTCGTGTTTGGAACCGCATGTTCGGGGCCAAGTCCCCCACGGTGACGTGAATTTCCAGGTGACCTAAGCAACGACATCGGTTCGCCCGGCGCCGTTCCCGTCCCGCTCTGCAGACAGTAGAGTCAAAGCAGGATTGCGGTTGGATGGCACGGCAAGCCGGTACGGCTGCAAAGGATCATAGCAGGATGACGCTCCTGCAGCCCGTCGTTCTCCAGCAGCGTGCATCCCGATCGAAGCAGAAAATAATAAGCCCCTGCCGACATCCTGTCAGCAACAGCAGACCAGTTGCTTCGTTTAGTGCGGATACAAAAAAGCTCACATTGCCCTAACAGCCTGTGAAACGCCTCCGGCGAAGGTACGTCGAGAGGATGCTGGATGTTTGGCCGCGACGGCTGGACGCGCAGGACAGATTGCAGGATACCAGTGCCTGTCCGAGCCGCCACCAGCGACGCATCACTGTGATGATCCGCCCTGGCAGCCAGCCCCGTGTGGGCCTCGGCCGCACTACTCGACGTAGCCAGCCGTCCAAGGCAGACGAGCCAGACCGATCGCTGCTGCCCGCATGTGGAGTTGTGTGACCGTTGTTGCTTCTGAGAGATAGACTGCATTGAGGTGGCGCCGCCGCCTAGCCCTCCAAAGACAATGTCCAGCAACTGCATCCTAATGTTCCCGCGGGTTACCCGCCACAGTGAGGCTTAACATCAAGAAGCTTCGTTGCTGGTAGGAAATTTCGGATGATGTTGTCTCCCGGCGATGGCTGCCCGTTATAGTCCTGGCGGTTCTTCCGCGGCGCAGGCTTCATAACGGTAAGCGATCACCTTGACTGCCAGGACAGGCCATGTTTCATAGGGACCATTTGTGATGAACCAAATCGCACGAGCGCTCGAGAAACCGAAGCCGAGAGCACGCGAGATAAGAGTGATCCCCATGGCTACCCTAAGCCTGACAGCTTTAGGGCTGCCCAATGCCAGTCCACCATATACGCCCTCACGATATCATCGCGGTCGCGTGTGATGAATAAGTCTATTGATGAGCTCCCGCCCGCCATCGCCGAGTCTTCCAACGACCGCCGGCTGATCCGAAGCAACGCCGATCGGACGGGTCCGCCAATCCGCCCCGAGTGGCAAGAATTGGGTCTTGTCGTGGACGCATTGTCCGTGACGCGGAGCACGCTGGTCGTTCAGTTCGTCGGTCCGGTACGGTCTGTGGGGACCACAGTCGTCGCAACGGGCTTTGCCCAGGTGGCTGCCCTGAACGGCGCCTGCACCCGTAGAAAGGATGTCCTGGAAACCCGCGATCCGGTCCTGCTGCTCGATTGCGGGCCGGACAGCAACCTCCCGCGTCGCCTTTTCCGCAATGTACGCGAGCCGGAAACGATACTCGAGGCCTATCACCGTGATCCGAACCTCGACACTCTCCTGGGCGTCACAAGCGCCCGGGGCGTCACCCGGGCGCGCCTGGGTCTGATCGATCGCGACGGTGTCGTCCGCTACTCGTCCGAGCCGGTCGGAGAGATGATCGGCGTCCTGCGGAGCCGGTATTCCGTGATCGTGCTGGATTGCCCGGCCATCTCGCAGAGCATTGCCGGGCTGCTGCTGGCTCCGCACAGCGACAGCACGATCGTAGTGGTGAAGGCGGGTTCCACGCGGTCGGCTGACCTCGCTTCCGCCCGGGCAAGACTGGAACAAGTCGGTGGAGTGCTCGCGGGGATCGTGTTCAACCGAATGCGCGTCAACTCGCGCTGGATGTCCGGCCGTGGCTGACGGCGAGTTTTCGGTCGATTTCAGGGCAGCGTGCGTTTTCCCGTCGATTGAACCGCCCCGTCTGTTCTGGCCCGGCACATCCGGCCCGCAGTTGGCGTCCAGGCTTGCCGGCCTGGAGATACTGCAGTGTATCCCGGCAAGCGGACCGTATTGGTGGTTCGAGTCATCGGACGGAGCGGTATTTGATTTTCCTCGCGCGCTGGTCCGTGCGTGGGAAAGGCCACCCTTCTCGATCCTGCTCCGCCTCGTTTCCAACAGCCACGGCCCTCACATCATATCCGAGGCGGTGATCAGCACCCGATCCGCACTGGCCGCGCTTCAAGCCAAGGCTATCGACACAATCGCCACTTTGCTGCGCGGAGCCATGGATAATCCGGGGCGGTCCGTCGGCGCCGTGCGGGACGTGGCACCGGCGCTGCCGTCGAAATCGCCGATTCCAGCCAGGCTGAGTGGTCACGTCCGCAGGCTCGCACACCGTGTGCTGGACAAGTTGCTTGTGGAAGAATGGGGCGTCGGCCTCGTGGACCAGAAGCTCGCCGACTTGGTCCGTGGCGAGACGATGCTCGGGATACGCTGGCTCGGGCATGATCTGCGGACCAACCTGGCGGATCCTCACTCCTGGCCCGGCACGGGCCGCATCCTGTGCGAGGAGTTTGGCGTGGGCAGTGGCGGCGCGGCTGCGCAGGGCCGGATCGTGGCACTCGAACTCGACGCCGGTCAGCGACGGATCACGGGGAAGCGCCTCATCCTTGGTGGTGGGCAGCATCGTTCGTATCCCGGCACTTTCGTGGACGGCTTGGACACCCTGCTGCTTCCGGAGTCCCCGTCTCGTGGCGGCACAACGCTCTACCGGTTGGGCAACGGCGGCGCGCTCGACGAGATTTGCCAGGTCGCTCCGGGTTTCCGCATGGGCGACCCAACACTCTTCCGCCACGCGCGCCACTGGTGGATTGCATTCAGCGATCTTGATATCGGCGAGCACGACAATCTCTGCCTGCTGTTTGCAGATAATCCGGTCGGTCCCTGGCGGCGGCATCCGGGCAATCCCGTAAAGATCGATATCCGGTCCGCTCGTCCTGCCGGTCCGCTGTTCCAGTCCAAGGATGGGCTGATTCGGCCCGCGCAGAATTGTGCACGGAGCTACGGCGCCTCAATTGTCCTGAACCGAGTCGATGTTCTCACCGTTGACCGCTACGAGGAACACACCATCCAGCATCTCCGACCTGCCGCGCGAAGTCGTTATCCGCACGGCTTGCACACTATTGCAGAGTTCAATGGATCGATACTCGTTGATGGGAAGAGGAGCGTGTTTCGATTGAGACATCTCTTCGCCAAAGCCGGCCGAGCATTCGGCAGAATGCAGACAGGAAGGGCCAGCCTCATGGACGCTGCCGGATGAGCGCCGCGTTGAGAGGCCGTGTGCTCGACATCGCGCTCTATATGCACGATGTCGCAGGCGGCGGCTCCGAGCGTGCCAATATCGACCTCATGCGTTCCTGGCTGTCGGCCGGTCACACCGTGACGCTCGTGCTGCACTTGAAATCAGGTGAGCTGCTCGATCAGCTCCCGGCCGGCCTTGCAGTGGAGACACTCGATACGGCCAGGACGATTGCCGACACCCTGCCTCTGGCCCGCTATCTGCAAAGGGCGCGGCCTGACGTCCTGCTCACCAGCCTCGATCACAACAACATTGTCGGTCTGCTGGCGAAGCTACTCGCGCGAAGCCGGACGCCCGTCATCATCTGCCAGCACAACCCGTTCATCATGAGCAGTACAAGGATGACCTCCTGGACCTACTATGTCCTACCGCCGCTATACTGGGCCTTGCACCGCTTCGCGGCCGGGGTCGTCGCAGTTTCCGATGGCGTCGCCAAAGACTTCGCCCAGGCGACCGGTCGGCGCCGGGCCGTCATCGACACCATCTATAATCCGGTTGTGGGCCCGGATTTCGCGGCGAGGGCCGCCCAAACGGTCGATCATCCTTGGCTCGACGGACGGGTTCCGTTCTACGTCTCCGCGGGCCGCCTCGTCAGGCAAAAGAACTTTGAACTGCTGCTCAGGGCCTTCGCTTGCCACCAGCGGACGCACAACGCCGCAAGATTGCTGCTGCTTGGCGATGGCCCGCAACGCGCCCACCTCGAAACGCTCGCAGCGGAACTCGGCGTCGCGGAAAACGTTCGTTTCGAGGGTTTTGTCAAGAACCCGCTGCCCTACATACGCAAGGCGTCTGCCTTCGTGCTGACCTCCCAGTACGAGGGCTTTGGCAACGTCATTGTCGAGGCATTTGGCGTCGGCACGCCGGTCATCAGCGTGGATTGCAATTATGGCCCGTCCGAAATTCTTAAGGGCGGGCAGCTGGGCCGCCTAATTCCCAACAACGACGTCGAAGCTTTGGCAAACGCCTTCTCGACGAGCCTGCGGGAAATCTGGCCAAGCGAGATGCTGATCCGTCGCGCAAACGACTTCACGTCGGAGGCAAGCAGCAGAAGATATCTTGATCTGATCCGCCGCGTCGTCTGCAGCTCGCCTCCCGCCCTGCCCGATTTCGCTCCCGCATGATGCACGGGCACGACCGGCGCGCCACGAACCTTAACCGGCTGCGGCTTGCCCCGGTCCAGCGCCAAGCTGGCCGCGTGGCCTGGTCGATGAGGCTGGCCACGCTGGCGGTTGCCATCCACTTCTTCGTCTCATCGAACCTGCTCTACCTCGCCGGGATCCCATACGACGTTCCCGGCGGCATCCCCCTCGTCAAATTCCACCCATCGACCTATCTCGTCGTTTTGGCCGCCATCTTTGCGGCGTGCGAACGCCGCGGCAGGCTCCGGCACCTGGAGCCTTTGGCAGCAGGTGTGCCGCCGACGATGATTTTTGTCGTGGCGATGCTGCTGTGCAGCATCTTCTCCGGTGTGAGCATCGGCACGCGAGGAGCTGCCGTATTCACCGAGAACTTCGTCTCGGCCGGCCTGCTCGCCTATGTGCTCGAAGGCTGTACCGCGGTGGAGCGCCAGACGATCGGCAGGCTCATGCTTGCCCTTTGCCTGGCGAATGTCGTTGTCGCTCTAGCCGAAACCATCACGCACCAGCACGTCGTGCCGCCCTACCTTGGTGCCGTCGAATTCAAGGAGGCTGAAGGTGATTTCCGGGGCACCGCCGGGTTCGGCCATCCGCTGACCGGGGCAGCCGTCACGATGCTGGCGCTACTCTGCGTTGGGCGCCTGCGGCTTTCCATTGGCAAAACCTACGTAAGCGTTGGTCTGCTGTGCCTGGGACTGCTGGCGTTCGGTGGCCGAACGGCGCTCGGCGTCGGCCTTATTACCCTTGTCTGCCTCACGCTGATTGCCGTCATCAAAAGCCTTGCCGCCGGCCGGTTCCCAGTCCAGCTCTTCGCTGCGTCCTTGCTCGGCACCACCCTGTTGCTGCCGCTCGGCTATGTCGTTCTCACCCAGACACCGGTGGGTGAACGGCTCGCCTCGCATCTGTTCATCGACGAAAGCGCCATCACGCGCGAGGTGCAGTGGCGTGTGCTGGATCACATCTCTTCCGAGAATGCAATGTTTGGCGTTCCCGAGGACGACATTCCGTTCCTAATTGAAACCGTCAACCTCGATGAACGTCTCGGCGCTATCGAGAACCCCTGGCTCCTGATTTTCTTGAAGCTGGGCGCGGTGGGGTCGGTGATCTTCCTCGCCGGCTTCGTGACGTTCCTCGTGCATCTTTGGCGAGGGTCCGCGCTCGCAGGACGTGCGGTCATTATTGCCGGCCTGACGGTGATCTCGTCGAGCAACTCGGTCGGCGTGAAGACGGATGTATTTTTCCTGTTCACCGCATTCGTCATTTGCGCCGAAGACTTCGCCGGCGCCTGCCGATCCGTCAGCCCGGCGCTGGGTTCCGCATCCCGGCGGATTAGCGCGCGCCCGCTCAGCCGGGGAACGCATCAACCTTACTCACCGGAAGAACTCTCATGATGGGTCACGACATCGTCGTAACACCGAGACAGACGACGAGCACGACAATGCTGCTTGCGAGCCTGCGGCATGACCGGGCCTGGATCGCGCTTGCGGTTGCCCTCACCATTGCCATCGCCGGCATTGCGGCTTGGTCGATCACGCCGGTGTATCAGGCGCGCTCCACATTGCTTGTGATGCTGGGCAGCGAGTACACCTACCGGACAGTTCCGGGAGAGCAGGCCAACAATGCTGGCGGCCTCAACCGGGATCAGATCCTGCGGACCGAGATTGAAATCCTCGAGGAGGATGACCTGCACCGGATGGTGATCAGGACAATCGGCGCGACGACGCTGTACCCGTCCTTGAGTCCCACTCCGGGCAGCGTCAGCCGGTTTTCGGCTTTCGCCAAAGGCGTTCTCGACCCGGTGCGCAAGCAGCTTGGCTTGCCAGAACTGGAGCAGGCCCAGCCACACGCCATGGACCCAGTAGAACAGGCCCTGGTCCGGCTCAATGCCAACCTGAGTTATCTGGCAGTCAAGGACGGCAACGGGATCGAGCTGACCTTCAGCCATGAAGACCCGGCGATGGCGGCGCGCGTCCTGCAATTGCTCGAAGAAGTCTACCTCGTCCGCCGGCGTGAACTGTATCTCACGCAGGAGGGGCGGCTGGTCAGGATCGAGGTCGATGCCATTCGCAAAAGCCTCAAGGAGGCGGACGACAAGCTGCTTGACTACAAGCGCCTGAGCGGCGGCGGCGACTACCTGGTGAGGCGGGTAATTCTGCAGAACCAGCAGGGCGTGTTCGAAACCGAACTGAGGACCGCCCGTGACCAGGCGGATCAGAATACGACGCGCCTCGCCCAGCTCGATCAGCAAATGCGCAGCCTGCCCGGCACTTACCAGACGCTTATCAATCCCTTGATGCTGCAAATGCAGCAGGACCGCAGCAAGGCCCTGATCAACCTGGAGACCAGCCGGACACAAGCTGCGCGGGATCTGACCCACCTCGGCGAGGTAGCAGCCAGCATCAAGGAGATTGCGACGCAGGAACATCAGGTGGAGCAGCTCACTCGGGACCGTGAAGTATTGGTGGAGGCGCTGAAGGCGGCCGACAAGGTTCGAAACGAAAAGACCATCGCGGAAAGCATCGAGAATAGTGGCAGGGAGAATGTGCGGGTGCTGCAGGTTCCGCGCGCGCCTATGCTGCCGAAGTCCTCGCGCTCCCTGATACTCGCGGGCGGCATCATACTGGGTGCAGTGGTCGGTGCGGCGGTCGGGCTGATCCTCCATGCGACGAGGCGTGTCTACCTCCTGCCAGAAGCGGTCGAGCGGGATACCAACCTGAGGGTGATCCTGACCATTCCCGAGTCGAGGGCGCTCGCGACCGGAACGATGCGCCTTATCCGGGGACCATCCGGCAGGTGGGGCGCTGGCTCATGACGGCCACCTGCACTGCGGCCGGTCCGGTCGCGTCGGCGGTAGGCTCGTCCGATTACCCCCGGGCGGCCCGCCAAACCGTCTTGATGCTTGTCGGCGGGGGCCTATCGCATGCGTCCGGGGGAGTTGGCACACAGATCAGCTACCTGCTGTCCAACTGGTCAGCGCAGGAGCCTGCCCCCGAAGTCCGCGTGCTCGACACGAGAGGGGCGGGGAGCCTCCTTTCGGGCGCCGTCCGCTTTGCCGGCGCTGGCGCCGTCGTTCTCTACAGTTGTGCCACACGGCGGTCGCTCATCGTGCACGCCCACATGACGACCCGCGGCAGCGCGCTTCGGAAGTCTCTGCTGTGTGCCCTTGCACACGTCCTCGGCGCCAAGATCGTCGTGCACCAGCATGGCGCGGATTTCGAGGCGTTCTTCCGCACCCTGCCCGGGCCGGCCCGGGCCGTGCTGCGTGCCGTACTGAGGCGTTCCCACGCCGTGGTCGTCCTGGGTGACTCGGCCCGGCAGTTCTTCGCAGCGGAGCTGGGAATTTCCCCCGAAAGGCTGCTCCGGATCCCAAACGGCGTACCCCGGGTCGCTTCAGTCAGCGCTCAGGCCCGCGACGCCGCAGAGCCGTTGCTGCTGTTCCTCGGCAGGCTAGGTGACAGGAAGGGCGTGCCCGAACTGCTGGCCGCTCTGGCCACGGACGAGTTGCGGCGCAGGCCATGGCGCGCGGTGCTGGCCGGGGATGGCGAAGTGGGCCGGTTCCGTGCCTGCGTGGACCAGCTCGGCTTGAACGGGCGCGTCGAAATCCGTGGCTGGCAGAGCCGGCAGGAGGCGTCGGAGCTACTGCGAAGGGCAAGCATCCTCGTGCTGCCGTCGCGCCACGAAGCGCTGCCAGTGGTGATCCTGGAGGCGCTCTCCTTCAGCGTCGCCGTCATCGCGACCCCGGTCGGCTCCATACCGGAGTTTCTCCGTGATGGCGTTGATGCGCTTTTGACACCGCCGGGCGATCCCGAACGGCTGGCCCGGGCCATCATCGCACTCCTGGACGATCCTGCCAGGCGTGCGGAGATTGCCGCCAGCGGTCACCGCACCTTTCTGGCCGAGCTGCAGATCGAAGCTGCGGCCAAAAGACTGTCAGACCTCTATGGCACGCTCGTTGCCCGGGTGGACATAGGCGCCCGGCCATGCTGACCAGCCTCGCCGAAGATCAGCCGGCTGGCCGGTCGCGCACGCGCCACTCTTCGCTGGAGGATGTCTGGTGGCTCGTAGCACGCCTGAACATCGTTTCGGACGAGGCGGCCGAGACAGCGTTGCTCCAGCAACTGAGCGCTGCCCAGCGGCCGATGGTGGTCGCCTTCGTCAACCAGCATGCCGTCAATCTCGTCTGGGCCCGTTCGGATTTCGCCGCTGCCCTGCGCTCGGCAGACATCCTGCTCAGGGATGGCGTCGGGATTGAGTATTTCCTGAAGCTGAATGGCTGCCCGTCCGGCCACAACATGAACGGCACGGACTTCATCCCGAAGCTTGCGGTCGCCTATGCTGGTCGCAGGGTCGCATTGTTGGGGACCAGGTCCCCATGGACCGGCCGTGCCGCCGCCGCCCTGGCCTCGCTCGGCTGCGATGTCGTCGTCCACCTCGACGGTTTCCAAGACGACGAGACCTACCTTCGCTCACTGGAAGCCGCCAGGCCGGAACTCGTGGTCCTCGCAATGGGTATGCCGAAGCAGGAGCTGCTGGCGGCGAGCCTGTCCAAGGCACTGTCTTTTCCCACCGTGATCGTCAACGGCGGCGCCATCGCCGACTTCTTGGGTGGGCAGCACACCAGAGCGCCCCGCGTCCTGCGCGAGGCCAGGCTTGAGTGGCTGTTTCGACTCACGCAGGAGCCGCGGCGGCTGGCGCGACGCTATCTGGCGGGTGGACCGGCCTTTCTTTGGCGTGTCGCCGTTCTGCGGCACCGCAGCACACCCATCCTGCTCCGGCTTCTGCAAAAGGGACCTGCGATATGAACATCGCGCCGCGCAAGAACGGTCCCCCGTTCACCGTCCTTATCATCGGCGCAAATGGCTTCATCGGCCAATCGGTCACCCGGATGATCCAGGCCCAACCCGACCTTCGTGCGATTGCCGGAGTTCGGCGAGTTGATCCGGGCGTGCATGGCTGCGAGCAGCGCCTGTGTGATGCAACGGATCGCCGATCGCTACGCGATGCGCTCGAGGGCGTTGACGCCGTGGTGTGCTGCGTGCTCGCGCGGGGGCGCGACATGGTTACGGCAACACGTCTGCTGTGCGAAGCGGCTAGTGCCCGGCCCGACCTGCACCGGCTGGTGCTGCTGAGTTCCATGGCGGTCTACGGCGCCGTTGAAGGCACTGTCCTGGAGAGCGCGGCGCTCGATGCCTCGGCGTCTGGCGGCTACGCCGGGGCCAAGATCGAGTGCGAGCGCATCGCACAGCACTTCACCACGCGCGGCGTCCCAATCACGATTTTGCGGCCTGGGATCGTCTATGGTCCCGGCGGCCAGCAATGGGTGGGGCGCTTTGCCCGTATGCTGCGGGCAGGCCGCCTCGGAGACCTCGGCGCTCATGGCGACGGCATCTGCAATCTCGTTCACAAAGATGACGTCGCCGCCGCCGCACTCGCCGCGATCCAAAGGCCGATGGCTGCGGGCAGGGTGTTCAACCTTGCCGATGGCGAGGGGGGAACATGGAACGAGTACCTCATTTCACTCGGCTGCCTGATCGACGTCGCGCGCATCTGCCGCATCACCTCCCGCCGACTGCGGATCGAGGCCTGGCTCGCCGCCCCGCTCATCGAGGCGGCATCAATCGCCGTCCCCGGCGCTTGCCGCAATTTCATTCCTGATCGCCTCTCCCTGTCCGCATTGCGGCTGTTTGCGCAGCGGATCAGACTGTCGCAGCGCGCCGCGACGGACGTTCTGGGCATGGTATGGACGCCTAGGCGCCACGGAATAGCCGCGTCGGCAGACTGGTTCTTGTCGCACCAGCACGACCGGTCCACGCCGGCGCCGCTCGTGTCGGGACAGGGTGTATGATCCTTGACCTGAACGACATGGAGGCAGGGGCCGAGCTCGCCGCCAGCGTCGCCATCGTCGGGGGCGGCGTGGCCGGCATCATCCTTGCGACGCGCTTGGCGGAGTCGGGCCGTTCCGTTCTCCTGCTCGAGGCAGGGGGCGAGGAGCATGAGGCCGAAAGCCAAGCACTCTATGACGGCGAGGTTGCCGATCAGGCGCTGCACGCGCCGCTCGCCACGTATCGCGAACGCCGCCTTGGCGGCACCAGCACGATCTGGGGCGGCCGCTGCGTGCCGTTCGATCCGATCGACTTCGAGGTGCGGGACTGGATACCGCAAAGCGGCTGGCCGTTTGGGCGGGAGGAACTGCTGCCCTTCTATGAGGAGGGCAACGCACTCTGCGAGGCCGGGCGATTTGCCTATTCGGCCGCACAAGCCTTTCCGAATGGCACACGGCCCATCATCAGCAATTTCGCTGGCCGCTCATTCTCCGACGACACGCTCGAGCGCTTCAGTTGCCCCAGCAACTTCGGCACGCGCTACAAGGGCCGGCTTCGGTCCGAGCCGAATATAACGGTCCTCCTGCATGCCAATGTTACGTGCATCAATGCCAGCCCGTCCGGGGAGGTCCAAAGCGTTACGGTCAAGACGCTTGGCGGCAAGGAATTCAGCGTCGCGGCGGCCACATTCATCCTCGCCGCCGGTGGTCTCGAAGTTCCTCGCCTGCTGCTGACATCGACGGATCACCACGCGGCGGGGCTTGGCAACGGCCATGGCTGGGTCGGCCGCACCTATATGTGCCACATTGCCGGAACGATTGGGCGGCTGAAGGTGGCAACGCCATCTGGCGTCTCGCACGGCTATGATATTTCGCAAGAGGGCATCTACTGCCGCCGGCGTTTCCTCCTTAAGGCCATTGCGCAACGGAAGCTGCAGGTCGGGAGCTTCGTCGCAAGGCTGCATCATCCGCGCATCCCCGATCCCTCGCACCAAACCGGGTTCCTTTCGGCACTGTTCCTGATGAAGCCGTTCATCAGTTACGAGTATCGCAAGCGGCTGCATGGCGAGGGCATCCTGACTTGGCGCGACCTGCTGGCGCATTTTCGCAACCTCGCCTGTGATCCCTTCGACACTGCCGGGACCCTGGCGCACTGGTTGCGCACCCACACGCTGGCGGATCGCAAGTTCCCGTCCATCATCGTCAGGCCGAAATCCGGGGAATACAGCCTGGACCTCAATGCCGAGCAGGAGCCGAACCCGGACAGCCGGGTCACGCTCACAGCCGAGCGCGACAGGCTTGGGCAGCAGAAACTCCGAGTGGACTGGCGCTATACGGACAATGATATCCGAACCGTCCGGATGTCGCTGCGGGCGCTCGAGGCCGACCTTCAGGCGTGCGGCGCCGCCACGTTCTACTTCGACGATGATGAGGTGGAGCCCTGCGCCATACGCGACGGCGCCTATGGCGGCCACCACATCGGCACGACGCGCATGTCCACCAGCCCGAGACAGGGCGTCGTGGACAGTGATTGTCGCGTGCATGGCACCCCGAACCTATATATCGCGGGCAGTTCGGTGTTCCCGACATCCAGCCATGCCAATCCCACATTGACAATCGCTGCATTGAGTCTTCGCCTCGCCAAGCATCTGCAGGTCGCAGGTCGCACTCCTATTTAACCACAAGCTGTTGTGGCAATTGCGGACAGCAAAGGATATTGTTGTTGTACTTGTGACCCGCAGGTCACAGACTGGTAGAAATAACAAGGTGCGGCATGGACACGGCAGGCCAACGATCAATTGAGTTCCGCTTAGCCTTCGCCACCCTGCTCCAAACGTCCGGCAGGAACGGCTTGGTCGGATTAGCCTCTCTCGGAGAAGGCCCCGTTTGATGCCTTCAGCGCAGGGTGCAGTGGCGACGGCGGGATGGCATTTTCGTCCATCTCTGGCGGCAGCGGAACCGCCTGACGCTGTCCCGCGACAGGACGCTCGCGTTCGATCTCAAGCGGTTCGTGCTGGCTTCAAAGCGCCTGATTGCGACGTGGCGCCGGGAGCCGCGCGGGCTGCATCGACGTGCAACCCAACCAATCAACGACGAGAGATGCCGGGCTTATGACAATCTTCGCGTTCATCCAGGGTCGCATCCCTCCCATCCGGGATCGCCTGAAGCCACTTCTCGGCAACCTCGGTTTCCTGCAGAATGTTGCAACCCTCACCATTGGGACAGTCGCCGGGCAACTCGTCGCCATCGGCACCTCGCCCTTGCTGACCCGGTTCTACAACCCTGACGCTTTCGGCCGCTTCGGGGTGTTCTCCGCCATTGTGGTCACTTTGAGCGCCGGCATCACGCTGAAGCTGGAACAGGTCATTGTCGTCGAGCGGGAGCGTCCGGCGGCCCTCGATGCGCTCGCCCTGTGCGTGCTGATCGCGGCGCTGGTCTCCGCCTGCGCCGCCGTCTTGCTTTTGGCAGGCATGGGATGGATCGAGCGTTTCTGCGGTCCAGGAACGGCGACCCTCATGGTCGCCTTCGTGCCGGCGTCATTGCTGACCGCAGGCTGCTATAACGGCCTTAGTTTCTGGAGCATTCGCAACAAGCGGTTCAGGGCGTTGGCGTCCTACCAGGTCCTGCGCTCATCCTCAGTCGTCCTGTTGCAGGTCGCGCTTGCATTGCTGGCCATCGGGGCGCTTGGGCTTGTTGCGGGCCAGCTTATCGGCCAGGTCGTCGGCCTGTTGGTGTTGCTCTGGTTCTCGCGCCGGGATCTGGCCGAAGTGCTCGCGCGGTTGCGCCGGCCGTTTTCGCTGCTCCGGCTTGTGTCGGGCTACAAGGACTTCGTGGTCTATGGCACGCCGCAATCCGTGCTGAACGCCGTGTCCGGCAACATTCCCACCTTTATGCTGGCGACGCTGTTTGGCGCTGCGACATCGGGTCTGTTCTGGCTCGCCTATCGGCTTTTGATGCTGCCCAGCCTTATCCTGACCGAAAGCCTGCGCAGCGTACTCTATCAGCGGCTTGCCGAGCATCAACACGCCGGCCGGGACCTGCGCGCGACGCTTGAACAGAGTAGCCTGCGCTTGCTCGCGCTCTGCTTCCCGGTCGCAGCCATTCTCGTCGTATTCGGGCCTATGCTGTTTGGCTTCTTCTTCGGTCCAGGTTGGCGCGAGGCAGGGGAGTATGCGCGCTATCTGGCGCCAGCCTGGCTGATCCAGAACGCCGTGGTGCCTTTCGCAGTGGCGGTGCCGATCCTGTACCTGCAGCGGCAGATGCTGGTGCTGGAGGTGGCGTCCACTCTCCTGCGCGCCACCGCAATCTTTGCAGGGTTCATGCTCGGCAGCCCTCCAGTATCGCTGGTCTGCTTTTCCCTGGTCGGTATTGTGGCTAGCCTTGTTTTGGTGGGCTTCGTCCGCTCGGTCCAAGGCGCGCCGGTCGTTCTTGGAACGGAGTTCATATGATGTACAGCGGATCATTGATTAGACGCGGCGTCGCCAATCCCGCCGTGTCCATCGTCATTCCGCTTTTCAATCGGCACGATCTGATCGGCCGGGCCATCGATAGCTGCCTGGCGCAGACCTTCCCCGATTTCGAGGTCATCGTGGTGGATGACGGCTCGACTGATCATTCGCTTGAAATCGTGCGCCGCTACGCGGATCCGCGGGTCCGCGTCGTCGTCCACCAGGCCAACCGCGGCGTCTGCCCGGCGCGCAACACGGGGGCGGACGCGGCCCGGGGCGAGTGGTTGATAATGCTGGACAGCGATGACGAGCTGCTGCCAATGGCGGTGGACTTGCTGGTGCAGAAAGCTTTGCTGATCGGCCCCGACGTCGGATGCATCTACTTCCGCTGCCTGATGGATGACGGAACCGTTTCCCCCAGCGTCGAACATCTGGCAGGGCGCCTATGCTATGAAGAATACCTCAGCTACATCGAGGCCTGCACCGGCGGGTCACGGGACTTGTTGTACTGCCCGCGCCGATCGGCGTTCCAGCAGATCAGGTTTCCTGACAATTTTGGTCTTGAGGACCAATATCATTTTGATTTCAGCCGCATGTTTCAATCCCTCATGTGCCAGGACATTGTCCGCCTCTATCACCAGGATGCGGCGAATAGCCTGGTCAAGCGTACCAAGGTCTTCGACAAGGCGCGTGATGCACGCTTTGTGCGCGACCGTGCCGAGAATATCGAAGGCGCCTTGCGCGGGCACCGGGCGGCGTTGCGCACCTATGCGCCATCCCTTCTGGCCGAGTACGAGTCGCGCCTGCTGACGCTATGGCTGCTGTGCGGTGAGCGGGGAAAGGCCGCCAAGGTTCTTTACGATCTTACCCGCTACCCCGCAGGCTTGCCTCGCCACGCAGCCACTTTCGCCATCGGCCTGTTCGAGCCAAGGCTGCTAGCGGTGGTCCGGTCCTGGGTGCGCAGGGCCCGCGAGCGTCTGGTCGAGAAGCCGGTACCGGCGTAGAAAGCCGATCCCTGGGATGGCTTCAAGGGCGCGGTGCTTGACCGAGTTTAGGCCTGAGCCGGCCATAGACAGCCCACTGTGCCGCGCGCAGCCGTTGCGTGCCGTCCAGGGTTCCGTCTGGCGATTGGCCGTCCAGATTGCCCCATGCCCACCAGCTCGTGCTGACCGGCTCCTCATTGGCTGCAAACACCGGGCCGCCTTGTGACCCGAAGTCGCCATTGATGTAGCCGGTGATGGTCTCGGCCCAGTGCAGTTCAGCCTGCAGTTTCGAACCGGCACTGTCTGGGCCGGCGCCATCGAGCGAGGCGCCCATCTCGCCCACCCAAACGGGCGCGATATGATCCCGCATCAGATGTCCCCACGCTGCGTTCATCGCCCCGACCTTCACTGGCCCCCAATCCGGCGACACATTGCCGATCGTCGCCGGGTAATCGTGGACGGAATAGACGACATGGCCTGGTGACATCAGGGTAACGGGTGCGCGGGAGACAAACGACAGATCCACCACCCCGCTCGTCGCGAGGGGTGTGCCATCGTACAAGCGCCCGCTGAAACGGCCAATTCCTTCGCAGATGACGAGCACGTCTGGATTGACACGCAGGATCGCGTCGCCCGCGAGTTCGTAAAGGTGCTTAAGATCGGTGGCGCTCCCGTCACCCCAGGTCGCTCCGCCACCGTTCCGCCAACGAGTAGGCGCGAAATGCGGCTCGTTCGTCAGATCGAACCCGATGACGACTGAATTACCGGCGTAACGTGCCGCCACCCGCGCCCAATCGGCCACGAAACGTTCGACATCTACTGACCCGGCGTCGCCGCAACCGTCCGTCTGGTTCGTGCCAGACCCCTTGTCGATGGGCAGGCCGTTGCAGGGATAGGGCAGGTAGTTGTTCGCGGCGGAAGGCGTTTCATCACCGTGATGGTCAAAGATCACCTTCAGCCCGGCCATACCGGCCGCTTTGACTATCGCGTCCATGACCGGTAGATGGTCCGGCAATGTCGCGTTGTACCAGGGATAGCGTATGCAGTTGAACCCGGCCGCCGCGATTGCGGGAATATCCTGACCCACATTCTTTGGGGCAAAATAGCCGACGCACGCCAGCCGCACCGGCTTGCCGGCTTGCTCCACAATCTGGCTGCTGCTTACCCGGAGGTAACCATGCGGCAATGGCCGTGCGCCACCCGGCACATCGAGCCCTGCAAAACCAGATTTGACGAGCGCAGATATGGCTGGCGGCGTATTTTGCACGCCGGCAATGGACTGGCTGAGAGCGCCACCGGTCAGGGACGTGCCCGCAAGACACACAAACAGAGTGCATGCCGCAGCTTGCTTTGCCCATGGCCGTTTCATTCGCAATGCTTGGGCTGATGGCAAGGTCACCATTGTCAACTCCAGAGTGCTTTCCCGCTTAGGGTAGCGTGGTCAATGGATTGCTCGCAAAAGAGCGCCTCGGTTTCCAGGGGCTAGCAGTTTGTCCGGTCGACGTGCAATCTCGCTCGGCGTTGATGGGGTGGGCGCCCCCGGACGGCATCTACGTGCCAAAGTGGAGGTGTTGACCGACCACCTGAGGAGGCGTCCGTGGGACAGGCTAGCACGATCGGATTGGACATCGCGAAGCGGGTTTTCCAGGCACACGGGGCGGATGCGTCCGGCCATGTGGTGTTCCGCAAACGGCTGGTGCGGGCGAAGCTGCTCGAGTTCTTTGCCGCCCAGCCGCCGTGCACGGTGGCGATGGAGGCCTGCGCCGGGGCGCATCACTGGGCGCGCAAGCTTGGCAAGCTGGGCCACACCGTGCGGTTGATCCCGCCGGCCTACGTCAAGCCGTATGTGAAGCGGCAGAAGAACGACACGGTCGATGCCACCGCGAAGCGGTTCCACGGAGTGATGTCGGCGAAGCCGACAGGGGCGATCTGCGAAGCCGCCCAGCGGCCCAGCATGCGTTTCGTGCCGGTGAAGAGCGAGGCGCAGCAGGCGAACGGGGTCGTGTTCCGGGCCCGCGACCTCCTGGTGCGAAGCCGCACCCAGTGCATCAACGCCCTGCGCGGGCACTTGTCCGAGTATGGCTGTGTGTTTCCGCAGGGCATCACGCACGCCGATGCCGTGATCGCGCCCATCGAGGACCCTGCCTCCTCGGTGCCGGAGAGCGCGCGCGCGATCCTGGCGGTGCTGGCCGGCACCTTCCAGGCACTGGAGGCGTAGATCCAGGTGCTGGATGCCGAGATCACCCGGCGCGCGAAGGCCGACCCGGTCGCGCGCCGGCTCATGACGATCCCAGGCATCGGCCCGATTGCGGCCACGGCGATCACGGCTCTCGTGCCGGCGCCGGAAGGCTTCCGCGCCGGGCGGGACTTCGCCGCCTGGCCCTGTCGGCGTTGCCGACATCACGCCGTGGGATCGCTTCGCGATGGGCTTGTGCCGCTGCAGAGATCAACCGGCGGCAAGCAGAAGCTCGGTGCAATCTCGAAGATGGGCGAGCGCACCATACGGCGCCTGCTCATCTTGGGCGCCAGCGCCGTGGTCCGATGGGCTGGTCAGCGCGGCGCGCCTGCGGGTTCGTGGCTGGCCGGGATGCTGGCGCGCAAGCCCAAGATGCTGGTCGCCGTGGCCCTGGCCAACAAGACAGCCCGCATCGTCTGGGCCTTGCTGGTCAAGGGCGGCGTGTACAAGGCTCCGGTCGCGGCAGCATGAGCTGATCGCGACCGCGAGGGCGTAGGGGCGAGCGGAAGGTATGGCACAACGGTCGGCGAGACGGGATCGGGACAACCAGACTGCAACAACGTGCCTTGAGCACGCGGCGTTGATTTGGACCCGGTCCGCGAACTCCCATACAGGCCCGCGGCAGCTCGCTGCCGCACCAGAGGCCGGACAGATGGCAGCATCCGACCACGCGCCACGACCATCCCGACGTTTCCCTTGCTCAGACGGGGGCGTCCACAGATGTTGCATGGATCAGCAGGCGATGGCTGGTGCGCGACTACGAGGTGCTCCTGGGAGTGTCCGGCGCCATGATCCACGTCAGCATGGACGCCCTCATGCTCCGACGTCTCGCTCACCTTACAACATGACCCTTCTCAAACGTGCACCAAATCAGCACTGTAGTAAACCTCGCCCTAAAAAGGCTAAGAGCCTATCTCACTAGGCATCCAGGTTTGGCCTGCCCATCTTTGGCTGATG
>CAXUHU010000056.1:0-21524 GCA_964250925.1 uncultured Acetobacteraceae bacterium | reverse complement strand
ATACCCGCGCCGCGATAAATCACAGACGAGTCAACTCAATCAGCGGCTGGTATCAGTACCCGGCAAAGTGCATCGCTACGGAACTCAATGATTTGTCGGTAATCGTCCCGACCACTGGCTGGCAGCACCCATTTGACACCGGATACAGCGCTGGAACTTTGAAGCGCCGCCCAATCGCACCACGATAGCAACTAAGCAAGCAACGTCCGGACTTTACCCGTCATCGCTAACCTGCAATGACCGAACGTTTACGTTTGGGTAACTTCAATATAAAGCTATCATCATCCTCGACGACCTTGACAATCCCAAGGGCAAATACGAGCCATGGTCAGAGCCGCAGACGATGAGATTGAACAAGTGCTTGCCAAGCTTAAAACATCTGATGCAAACAGCCGCCAAACGGACCGTCGAAGCTGCTCGACAAATCCTCCCCTATTTCAACCCAGACAAGTGCAGCCGCTACCCGCGAAGTTTGGCGAAGCTTCAATCTAGACGCGTCGTGATCGAGAGCCTGATCATGCTGCTTTTGCCATTCCGCGCAGCACGTACTGCAAGATACCGCCGTGGCGATAATACGCGACCTCATCGAGTGTATCCACGCGACACACAAGCTCAACCGTGTCGATTTGGCCATTCCCGCGGTGAATGCGCATGATGACGTCCATGCGGGGACGCAAATCCTCCAGCCCAAGGACGTCGATCGTTTCATCACCGTGCAGCTCCAGCGTGTGCCGTGTCGTGCCTGTGTGGAACAGCAACGGCAGCACGCCCATACCAACGAGGTTAGAGCGATGGATACGCTCGAAGCTCTCAGCCACCACGGCCTTGATGCCCAACAGCATGGTGCCTTTTGCGGCCCAATCGCGCGAGCTGCCCATGCCATATTCGCGGCCACCAAAAACAATCAGCGGCACGCTTTCCGCCTTATAGCGCATAGCAGCGTCGTAAATCGGCATCACCTCGCCATCCGGGTAATGGCGCGTCATGCCGCCTTCGACACCGGCGGCCATTTCATTCCGAATACGGATATTGGCAAACGTGCCGCGCATCATTACCTCATGATTGCCCCGTCTGCTGCCGTAGCTGTTGAAATCTTTCTGCAATACTTGGTGTTCGCCAAGATATGCCCCGGCGGGGGATATCTTCTTGATGTTACCGGCTGGGCTGATATGGTCGGTTGTAATATTGTCGCCCAGCAGCGCCAGCACGCGGCCACCGATGATGTCGCCGCGTTGAACAGGCTCTGCGGTGAGGCCTTCGAAATAGGGCGGATTTTTCACGTAGGTTGAGCCGTCGTTCCAGCGATAAGTTTCGCTGCCGGTCTCCACGCGCAATGCCTGCCATTCCGGCGTGCCCTGCGTGACCATGCCGTAGCGCTCGAGAAATTGCGCGCGCGTGACGGAGGACGAGACCAGGTCTTCGATCTCCTTGTTGGTCGGCCAAACGTCCCGCAGATAGACCGGCTCGCCATCAATGCCGATACCGAGCGGCTTAGTGGTGATGTCCTCGCGTATGTTGCCCAGCAAAGCATACGCCACAACCAGCGGCGGGCTGGCCAGGTAATTTGCGCGCACGTTGGCGTGCACACGGCCTTCGAAATTACGATTGCCGGACAGCACGCTCACAGCAATCAGCTTCTGGCCTTCAATGGTATCGACGACGGCATCGTCTAGCGGACCGGAGTTGCCAATGCAGGTGGTGCAGCCGTAGCCAGTTGTGTTGAAGCCGAGCGCATCGAGATCTGCTGTTAGTCCCGACTTGTCGAGATACTCGGTCACTACCTGGCTGCCAGGGGCCAAGCTGGTCTTCACCCAAGGCTTGGGCGTCAGCCCCCGCGCCCTCGCCTTGCGGGCGAGAAGCCCGGCGGCCACGAGAACGTAGGGATTGGACGTGTTGGTGCAGCTTGTGATGGCTGCAATAACGACGTCGCCGTGCCCGAGGTCGTAGTTCTTGCCAGGTGCTGGGTGACGCACGGCAACATCGTTGGCTGGCACCCCCTGGTTCTGCACGAGGTCGTCCAAGAAGGCGCGCGCGGCTTGGGTGAGAGATACGCGGTCTTGCGGGCGCTTCGGCCCGGCAAGGCTGGGTACGATTGACCGGATATCCAGCTCGACCACGTCAGTGAACACGGGGTCGAGCGTATTGGCGTCTCGAAACATTCCCTGTGCCTGTAAGTAAGCTTTTACCAGCGCAATCCGGGCCTCGTCGCGGCCGGTCAGGTGGAAGTAGTCGAGCGTCTTTTGATCGACGGGAAAGAATCCGCACGTCGCACCGTATTCCGGTGCCATGTTGGCAATCGTGGCGCGGTCGGCCACGGTCAAGTGGTCCAGCGCAGGGCCGAAAAATTCCACGAACTTGCCAACGACGCCCTTCTTGCGAAGTATCTCCGTCACCGTCAGCACAAGGTCGGTCGCGGTAGCGCCCTCCGGCATCTGCCCGGTTAGTCGGAAACCGATCACGTCGGGTATCAGCATGGCAATCGGCTGGCCAAGCATGGCGGCCTCGGCCTCAATGCCGCCGACACCCCAGCCGAGCACGCCCGCGCCGTTCACCATCGTGGTGTGGCTGTCTGTGCCGTAAAGCGTATCGGGGTATGCGATAGTCTGGCCTCCTTCCTCCGACGTCCATACAGCCTGGCTGATGTATTCCAGGTTAACCTGGTGGCAGATGCCAGCGCCCGGCGGCACGACGCGAAAGTTCTGGAATGCCTCTTGGCCCCAGCGTAGAAAGGCATAGCGTTCGCCGTTGCGCTCGAATTCGACCGCCACGTTCTGTTGCAGCGCCTGCTTCGTGCCGCTGAAATCAACCATCACCGAGTGGTCGATCACCAGATCGACAGGCACCAGCGGGTTCACGCGCAGCGGGTCGCCGTGCAGCTTCAGCATGCCGTCGCGCATGGCGGCCAGATCGACTACAGCCGGCACCCCGGTGAAATCCTGCATTAGAATGCGAGCCGGCCTGAACGGCACCTCCTCGCTGCTGCGACCCTCTGCCAGCCATGCGGCGATCTTGCGGGCGTCGGCCACGGTGTAGCTGGTGCCGTCTTCAAATCGCAGCACGTTTTCCAGCAAGATTTTCAGGCTGACCGGCAGGCGGCTCACGTCACCCAGCGTCTTTTCCGCTTCGGGTATGGAGAAGTAGGAGAATTCTTTACCCTCGACCGTCAGAGTACGGCGTGTGTTCAGGCTGTCCCGACCGGTCGGCATGCGTGCGGTTCCTACGTGTACGTGCTCATGTCGTTATAGGACGAAGGTCCGTCCGGACAACCCCGGCGCGGTCGCCGATATGCCATGCTTGCGTAACGAGCCGCCGTCGGTTAGCGGCAAAGGAGGGACGGCAGTTCGCAGGGCATGCGCAGGTTTGGCATCGAGGATGAGGACTGGTTCGAGGCGGCCCGCACTGGGCTGGAACGCCGCGGCTTTACCATGCGCATCCAGCCGCGCTCTATCATCATCGAGAAGGAGGGTCGCCTGCCCAGGATCCTGGCCAGTGCACGCGACTTTCTGGAGTTCTCCGAGCGGCAGGGTCTCACCATCGGCCCTGCATCCTACCAGGCGGCGGATCAGTATGGCGACGAGCATGCCGATCTAAGAGGGCGGGCGTCACCCTCCCCGTTTGAGCGGCCGGCTGAACTTTTCGGGGAGCGTGAGGTCGATCCCCCATGCGTCGATAGTCCTTTGTCCGAATGCGGGCCGGAGGCGAGGGTTGTGGAATTGCGACTGGCCGAGTTGCGGCTTGAGCAGGAGCGGCTGGCGGCCGACCGCCGCGCTGCCCATGCGCTCGCCTACGACAAGCAGAAGCTGGAAGAGCGTTGCGCCGGGCTGGAATCGGAACTGCAGCGACTGACACGGGTGGCGGACGAGGCTGTCAAATCACGCGATTTGTGGCAGATGTCGTCGGCCGCGGCCGAGGATCGCTTGCGGCTGCTCCAGGCGGAGAGCGAGATGCCCGGCCCGCGCGGTAGCGACAAACGATTCGATCAATTGCGACGCTTCCTGGCGCGCGAGCTGCACCCCGACCTCGCCGGTGAGGATTGTGCCGCTCGCAGCCTAAGAGAAGCACTGTTCAAGCGAGTCTGGGCCAAAATCGAAACCTTGCAGTAGCCATGCGGCTGGTAGCCGAAGCGATCAGCGTGTTCCGTGGCGAGCGTCTGGTCTTGGACCATCTCAGCTTCGGCGTGCCGGAAGGCGGGGCGCTGCTGCTGCTTGGGCCGAATGGCGCCGGCAAATCGACGCTCTTGCGCGCGCTGGCCGGATTGCAGCGATTGGATGGCGGGCGGGTGCTGTTCGATGGCTGCGAGGAGAGGGCCCGGCCGGCCTATCTGGGTCATCAGGACGCCGTCAAGCCTGGCCTGACAGCGGCGGAGAACCTGAGTTTTGCATCCCGTGTCTCTGGCCGGGACAGTGGCGTGGCGTTGGCTTCACTTGGGCTGTCACCGCTGGCTGGGTTACCGGCGCGCATGCTGTCGGCCGGACAACGGCGGCGCTTGGCGCTGGCGCGGCTGGCCGTTGCCGGCGCGCCGCTCTGGTTGCTGGACGAGCCGACGCTGGGCGTGGATGCCGGCTCCGTCGAGAGCTTCGGCAGGCTGCTCGCCGCGCACCGCGCGGAGGGTGGAGTGGTTGTTGCGGCGACCCACCTTCCGCTGCCCCTGCCGGGCGCGGCCGAGTTGCTGCTCGCGCCGTCGGGGGTCGCGTGAGTACGTTTTGGGCGCTGCTCACGCGCGAGTTGCGGCTGGCGGCCCGGCATGGTGCGGACACATTCGGGGCGCTGCTCTTTTTCTTCGTGGCGGGCACGTTGTTTCCGCTGGCCATCGGCCCGGCGCCGGATACGTTGGCGCGCCTGGCGCCCGGCATCGTGTGGGTGTGTGCGCTGTTGGCTGCATTGCTGCCGCTCGATCGACTGTTCGGTGCGGATTACGAGGATGGGTCGCTCGACCAGTTGCTGCTGTCCGGCCTGCCGGGCAGCGCGGTGGCGCTCGGCAAGGCATGTGCCCACTGGTTGGTGACGGGGCTGCCGCTACTGGCCGCATCCCTGCCGCTGGCCGTGATGCTTAGGCTGCCAGCCGCCGCTCTGCCAGCGTTGCTGGGCGGGTTGCTGCTCGGCAGCGCCGTGCTGTCGCTGCTTGGCACCACGTGCGCTGCCATCGTGCTGGGGGCCCGGCGCGGCGGCGTGCTGCTGCCAATACTTATACTCCCGCTGACCGTGCCGGTGCTTATCTTCGGCGCGGGAGCGGCCGATGCGGCCGCTGGCGGGTTGCCGGTTCGGCCGCACCTGCTGTTGCTGGGCGCTTACTTGGCCGCATGCCTACCGCTCTGTCCACTTGCGGCCGGCGCGGCTCTGCGCAGCGCGGTCAACTAGCATAATCGTTCCTCAACCATTCTGGTGCCATGCTGCAACGCTGCCCCGGCCTCTACGGCATCGGTTGGAAGACCACTTGCCGAACGCCCGGCGGTTGGCTCACGATATCGTGAGGGAGGCGCGACATGCTGGATCGGCAGGGGATTGCAGATTGGTGGCGGGGTGCGGTGATCTACCAGATCTACCCACGCAGCTTCGCCGACAGCAACGGCGACGGGGTGGGCGACCTGCCGGGCGTCACCGCGCATCTAGACCACGTGGCGCGGCTTGGGGTCGATGCCGTTTGGCTGTGCCCGGTGTTCACCTCGCCACAGCGCGATTTCGGCTACGACGTGTCGAACCACACCGGCATCGATCCGATCTTCGGCACGCTCGCCGATTTCGACGCCATGGTGGCGCGCGCCCATGCGTTGGGGCTGCGCGTGCTGATCGATCAGGTCTGGAGCCACACCTCCGACCAGCATGGGTGGTTCGCCCGGAGCCGGGCGTCACGCAGCGATGCGCGGGCCGACTGGTACGTATGGGCCGATCCGTCGCCCGATGGCACGCCGCCGAACAACTGGCTGTCGGTGTTCGGCGGTGCAGCGTGGACGTGGGAGCCGCGCCGGCGGCAGTACTACCTTCATCATTTTCTGCCGCATCAACCGCAACTCAACCTCCTCAACGTTGCGGTTCAGGATGCGCTGCTGGAAACCGGGCGATTCTGGCTGGATCGCGGCGTGGATGGTTTCAGGCTCGATGCGCTGGATTTCTTCAGCCACGACCCGGCGCTGCGCAGCAATCCGGCTGCCCGTTCCAGCGAGCCAGTGCCGGCAAAATTGTTTGGCCGCCAGCTTCACGCGCACGACATGATGCAGCCGCAAACGGGCGCGTTCCTGGCCCGGATACGCGCGCTCGCCGATGAGTACCCGGGTGCAGCGACGCTTGGCGAGGTTTCCAGCCAGGACGGGGCCTACGACCGGTGCCGCGCCTATACCGGCAGCGGCCAGCTCGACATGGCCTATTCGCTGCGGCCCGCGCGCGGCGCCTTCGATTGGGCCAGCGTGCGCAGCTTGGTGGAGGAAGCGGCGCGCGATGGCGGCTGGCTTTGCTGGTCATTCAGCAACCATGATGTGGAGCGCGCCATTAGCCGCTGGAATCCATCCCCTGGGCAGGCGCCGGACCCGCGTTTCGCGCGCCTGTTAATGTCGCTGCAATTGACGCTGCGCGGCAGCGTGCTGGTCTACCAGGGAGAGGAGCTTGGGCTGACCGAAGCCGAGCTGACCCGGGAGCATTTGCAAGATCCGTTCGGCATCGCCTACTGGCCGGAATTTCGAGGCCGGGATGGGAGCCGAACACCCATGCCGTGGCAGGCAACACTCGCCGGCAGCGGCTTCACCGAGACTACGCCCTGGCTGCCGATTCCCAATTCCCACCGCTTGCTGGCGGCCGACGCACAGGAGCGCGACGAGACCACATTGCTTCACGACTGGCGCCGGTTTCTCGCCTATCGACGGGCGCATTCTGCGCTGTCCAGCGGAGGCTTGCGCGTGCTGAACTTGCCGGAGCCGCTGATCGGCTATGTCCGCCACGATATCGAAGAGGAGGTCCTCTGCCTGTTCAACTTGTCGGACCGCCCGGTCGAACTGCCCGGCCCGCTTGCAGGTGCGCCGTCGAGCCTTGCGCCGTTCGGCACCGCATTCGCCCCCCTTCCACACGGGGCGGAGATGATGCTGAAAGTCATCGGTTATTAATCATGCGCACCGGACCGCCAAGACGTATTCAGCATAGAAATCAGCGCTATCCAACGGTTCGGACGACCCGGTATTGATCGTCGCCGACCTCGTCCACCGGTCGGCTACTGACCGTTGAATTGTCTTTGACCGCAATCTGGCTCAGCCGTTCGCCGCTGTAGCACCCTGAAAATTCCCATCGTCCGGCTCGAAGCAGGCTACTCACCAATCGGGATCTTTTCCCGTCCAGCTTTCACGCGGGCCAATCGATGTCGGCCGAGGTACTGACTCTGACAATAAGATTACAACCCAAAGTTTGTTGTCGCGCGTTCACGACAAAGTTAATTCGTGTCTGGGAACCCTTTCGGAGAATGACGATGAGTGCACGTTCAATCACCCTCGCCGTTGCTTTGACAACGCTACTCGCGTTTTCATCCGGCCTTGCGGACGCTGCTGCCTCGTCGGTTCGCCTGGATGGCGCCGTCGTTCCACTCGGACCGGACGTGCACGTAATCGGCGTCGCCGACCCGGCTGCTTTGCTCCGGGTCCATCTCAACCTGAAATTGCACAATTTCGACGAGCTCGCGAGCCGCTTGCCGACAAGCGGCCGCGGCACCGTCGAGGAACTCAGGTCACGCTTCCTGCCAACGCAAGCCGATTACGATACCGTCGTTGCTTGGGCCAAAAGCGTCGGGCTGCAGGTAACCCGTACAACGGCCACACACATGATGGTCGAAGTGACCGGCTCCGCCGAAACGGTCGCCCGCGCATTTGCCGTCGAGCTGCGCACGGTGCGTTCGCAAGGCGTCGATTACGTCAGCGCCGTCTCCGCCCCCTCGATTCCGGCTTCGCTCGCTCCTGTCTTGACGGGCGTGACCGGCCTGCAGCCGCACCTGCAATATCACACCGAGTTACGGCGCGCGGTCTTCAGCCGCGCGAATTCCGGCTTCACGCCCGCCGGGATAAAAGAGGCCTACACGGCCAACAAACTAACCGAGGAGGGCGCCGGCACAACGACGGCGATCATCATCGACACGTTTCCCAAAACAAGCGACCTGACGACGTATTGGAAGGACACCGGCACCAACCAGTCACTGTCCAACATCACCTTCATCCAGGCATCGCCAGGAACTCTGCCCGCGCCCTCCGGCGAGGAGTCGCTCGATACTGAACTGTCCAGTTCCATCGCACCGGCGTCGAAGGTGCGCGTCTATGCCGTGGCATCGCTCGCCAATGCGAACGTGGACAACGGCTATGAGGCAGTGATTCTCGACATCACCAGCGGCGTTCCGATCACCCAGTTGTCGATCAGCCTCGGCGAGTGCGAGGCGGGTGTATCGGTCGTGCAGGCGCAAACGGACATCTACTATCACGCCATCCTGGCCAATCTTGGGGTATCGACCTTCATCGCCACTGGCGACAGCGGGTCCATGGAATGCGGCGCGAACGGCGGCAACGTGCCCTCCTTTGCAAGTACAAGCCCTTACGTCACCGCGGTCGGCGGAACGACGCTGACGTTGAGCAACACGGGCAAGGCAACCGAGACGGCGTGGTCTGGCAGCGGCGGCGGCTTAAGCGAAATCTTTGCTACTCCGTCCTATCAGACCTCGTTGAAGCTGCCCTCCCGCGGTGTTCCCGACGTCGCCGCGGTTGCTAATCCCAGCACCGGTGTCGCCATCGTGCTGAACGGCAAGATCGAAGTCGTGGGCGGCACATCGGCCGCAACCCCGATCTGGGCCGGACTGATGGCTCTGGTCAACGACGCGCGGATCCTCGGTGGCAAACCCACCCTCGGGTTTCTCAATCCGCAACTCTATCCGCTGCTTGGCACGGCGAACCTCCGCGACATCAAGAGCGGCAACAATGGCGGCTATCCGGCCAAGGCAGGGTACGACCTTGTCACCGGGCTGGGCGCGCCGTTGATGGCCAAGCTGTTGCCGACGTTATCGGCGAAGTAGGCTCTGTCGACCGCCAAGGTGTGAGGGGGGGGCTGACTCGTGCGAGCCGTCAGATTGACAGACCTCCATCTTTCTGGCCCCATTCCGTTCGCAATCGGCGCCGTGCCTTGCTGCGCTGCCGCATCGGTTGCCGCCAAGCCTGACGAGACGGTTGGCGGCAACCGTGCCCCGATCGGAGGCGCGGGTGAGGGAGCGGAGCGATGGCGCAGGGCACGGTGAAGTGGTTCAACACGACGAAGGGGTTCGGCTTCATCATGCCGAGCGACGGCGGGAAAGACGTATTCGTGCACATCACGGCTTTGCAGGCGGCCGGGCTGCGCGGGCTGAACGACGGGCAGGCTGTGACATACGAGGTGGTGATGGAGCGCGGGAAGGCAGCGGCGACCAATCTGAAGCTGGTGTAGCACGCCGTTGCCGGTCGCGGCGCTTCTCGGCGACCGGCCGAGCCGCCCTTTTGTTGCTGCGGCGCTCGGGTTGGTGGGGTGTGCTGCCGACCGCGGGGCTCCGAGCGGCCAGACCCTCTCGCCCGGCGGAATACCACCGGTGGGCACCGTGGTTGCGACCGACTGGCGGGCCCGATACAGTGTCGATGGTCTAGCAGACGCAGGCAGGAAGTGTCGCGGCCCCAACCTGATATGCACGCGCTGGCTGGTGCTGGTCGTAAGCATCCGGCCGGCCCGCCCGCCGATTGCTACGCCTGACTGGCAGCTACGACCATGCTCGGGAGCTAATCCGATACGCGCTACAGCGTTACTCAGGCGAGCCCAGGTCTTAGCCCTCTCAGGAGAACCGCTTGCCGTGCAATCGGTCGATACAAGGCCCGATGGTATTAATCCAGCGTTCCGCCGGTGCGAGTGACTGTTTCCACACGGCTGGCGCCGGCCGCCTGCATGGCCATGGTGGCCTTCATGACCGCGTCGGGGTCGTGAGCGGTGGCGGAAAGGACGAGTTGGCCGGATGCGGCGGCCGCGTCCCGCGCATTGGATTGGGCGTTGTCGGACACTGCGCGGGCGGCTTCCACCGCGCCGCCGGCAGCCAGGCCAGCACCGGCCGCGGCTGCAGCTGCAACAAGGGCCGCACCGCCCGTGGCCACGGTAACACCAGCCGCCAGGAAAGCGCCGGCAGTGGCGGCCATGCTGCTCTGCAGAGTACGGGTTTGCCGCGTATCATCCTCGGTATAGGGGTTTTCGGCGCCGGCTGTCGGCGTGGCGTCGGACGCCTGGGGGTTGGCTGCGGGCAGACTGATGGCGGCGCGGTCGAAGCCGGCGCGAGTAAGCCGCCCGACGGCGTCCTGCAGGGCGGCATTGCTCGGGAATATGCCCTGCACCTCCTGAATACTGTCGTTCAGCGTGGGGCTGGCGGTCTGGTTGGCGTCGCTGGGCATTGGCCGGCAATCCTGGGTGTGTGACGCAGGAACGCGCGCGTGCCCGGGGTGTTCCTAGGCCGCCTTGCGCTCGATGCGCTGATAGCGGGCGCGGGTGCCGCGTTCGATAGCCGAGACGACGAGCGTGTCGAGCTTCAGTTCGGTGCCAATGAACTCGAGCATCTGCAGGATAGCCTGGCCGTGAACGCGGTCGGCAGCGACCACCTCGCAGGCCAGGGTATAGGCGGTCTCGCGCAGGCGGCCGTCGAGCGCGTCGCGTATTAGGCGGCCGGCATGGGCCAGGCCGTCATCCTCGCGCAGCAGCTGCACGGTTGCGTCGATGGCGTGCTGAAGCTGGTCGTTGGAGAAACCCTCGAAGGCAGGCAGGGTCTGCACGAGCGTGGCCATCACGCCAATTTCGCGGTCGGTGATTCCACGTGTCTCTGCGGCGGCGACAAGCACCATGGTGCAGACCAGGGCTTCTTGCGGATCGAGATCCGTTCGGGCGAGCATGGGCGGTCCTCGGTGGGGTATGTCAGCGTGGGCGGACCCTGCCTTGGCAGGCGGGCGGACGCAAGCAGTGCCTCGACCTAGCGCATGATCGCGTCCGGTTGACCTTCAACCGCGATGAACATGCCTTATAAAACAAGCTCTAGCGCAGGCCGCCCACCTGAGCGCCGCGGAACACATAGGATTTGAGGCTGTCCACCTCGTTCGCCTGATCCTGGATGTGGGCGCGAACCGCGTCGCGAATGCTGATAATCCCCACGAGCGCGCCGTCTTCAAGCACGGGCAGATGGCGGAAATAGCCGCTATCCATCAGTTCCATGGCCGTGTTGACGGATGTCTGCGGGGTTGCGGTCGTCACGGCCTGGGTCATGACCTGCTCGGCAGTGAGCGCCAGCCCGTCTGCGCCGTGCTCGGAGACCACACGCACCACATCGCGCTCGCTGATGATGCCGGCCAGGCTTTTCTCTTGGGCCAGCACTACCACAGCACCGATCTTTCGAGCCGTGATGACGGCGGCGATATCCTTGATCGTGGTGCTTGCGCTGACGGAGACGACCTCGCCGCCTTTAGCCTTAAGAATGGCCGAAAGATTCATGGCGAGACTCCCTGGTTGCACCCACAAAGTGATAGTGCGTCGGCGGAAGTCTAGCCGTTGGTGAGGCGGAGGGCTGGCGCACACGGGCCTATGCCGGCGCTCACCCGGTGCGGGGCTCTGCGTTGCCGAAGCGGCCCATGCGTACGTCCTTGGCCTCGCGCCCGAACGCCATCATGGCCACAATCAGCACGGCGGCACCACCTGCCACGCCGACCAGCGGCCATCGGTAATCGTCGCCCAGCCCGTCGGCCCAGGCGCTCTGCAACGGCAGGTTGAGGGCGGCCAGGAAGTTGCCGAGCTGGTACGTCATGCCTGGGAAGGTGCTGCGTATGGCGGGCGGAGACATCTCGTTCAGATGCACCGGCACCACGCCCCAGGCGCCCTGCACGCAGACCTGCATCAGGAACGCGCCCACCCCGATCCAGAGCGGCTGGCTGGAGAACGCCCAGAGCGGCAGCAACGGCAGGGAGAGACCAGCGGCAAGCCCGATCGCCCAGCGGCGGCCGATGCGTTGCGACAGGCTGGCAAACGCGATGCCGCCGAGGATGGCGCCTATGTTGTAGATCACCACGATGGTGGTGAGTTGAGGACCGTGGATGCCGTGCTGCCGTTGCAGGTAGCGCGGATAGATGTCTTGCGTGCCATGGCTGAAGAAATTGAAGCAGGCCATCAGGCAAGCGGCATAGATGGTCAATCCCAGGTTGCGGCGCAGCACGTCGAGCAGGCGAGTTCTGGCGGTAGCCTCGGCGCGGGCCGACCAGTCGGGGCTTTCCGGCACCGCGCTGCGTATGTAGAGCACCAGCAACGCGGGCACGGCGCCGGCCATGAACATGCCGCGCCAGTGCAGCCAGGGGTAGGCGCGGTACAGCAGGGAAGCGAGCAGGTAGCCGCTGGGATAGCCCGCCTGCAGCAGCCCGCTGACCGGGCCGCGCCAGCTTGCCGGGATGCTTTCCATAGTAAGCGAGGCGCCCACCCCCCACTCGCCACCCATGGCCACTCCGAACAGGGCGCGCACGACGAAGAACACGGTCGCGTTGGGGGCAAGCCCGGTGCAGAAGCCGAGCAGAGAGAAGCCCAGGATGCTGGCCATCAGCGCCGGGCGGCGGCCGAAGCGGTCGGCCAGGCGGCCGAACAGAAAGGCGCCCAGCGCGCGCATGGCGAGCGTGAGGGTGACGGCGAAGGTGACCGATGTGACTCCGATGCCGAACTCGCGCGCCACGTCGCCGAAGACGAACACCATGATGAAAAAGTCGAGCGCGTCCAGCGTCCAGCCAAGATAGCAAGCCGCCACTACGTGACGTTGGTGCTGCGCTGTCGGCATGGTGTTTCCCCCCCCGTTAAGTACAAGGTTGCGGCATCGCGCGCGGGCGTCAACGGCAGGCGGGGAAGTCAGCAGCGGCTTTGCCCTGGGACCCCCACCAAAGGCCAGTCGGCCTCTACACACCGATCATTGCGCGGGCCGCTTACGGCCTGACGGAGGATGTAACAATCCTCAGCGTGGAGCCATGCCGTGCGTCGCTGGAGCGTTATGAAGACCGTCCTGCTGCTTGGCACTGTTATCCTGTTGCTTGCGTCTTTGGGAATGGATACCGACGCGCAGCCGACCGACAGGCGGCCACCCGGGCAGGACCAGCCCTGTCGGCGGCAATCCGCCGCCACCGGGCGCGGGCGGGCCCTGGCCGGCCGGTGCGCGGCCACCCGGTCTCTAATCCTGACTATTGGCTGAACGCGCCTGGGACGTATGGTTTGCGTCCGCCGCCGCCCGGCACGGAATGGGTGCGCGTGGATTGCGACGCGTTGCTGGTGGATGACGCGACGGGGAAAATTGTCGATAGTATCTTCTACTAGGACAGCGTCGGACCGAATGGCATTACACGGCGGTCCGGGGGCGATTGGCGTTACCGGAACCTGAAACCTGTCTCGCGTAGCTGACGATCACGTAACGTTGGTGCAGCGCCGTCGGCATGGAGCCCTTTACGTTTTCGGTCCGACGTCACGGGATCGCCTGCCGGCGTCAACCTTGCAGTGCTCGACCCTCAGGCGGCCGCCGGGCAGGCCGATTTCGCAGGCATGCGCTGGCGCAGGAAGGCTGCGAACTGGCCACTGGTGAGCGGCCGGCTGACGAAATAGCCCTGTATCTGATCGCAGCCCTGCTCGGACGTAAAATCGAATTGGTCCTGCGTTTCGACACCCTCGACCGTGGTGCGCATGCCGAGACAGGCGCCCAGTTGAATGATCGCGCGCACGATAGCGGCCGACTCGGAGTCCTCGGGCGCCTGACTGACGAACGATCGGTCGATCTTTATCTTATCGAACGGAAAACGGCGGAGATAGCTGAGAGAGGAGTAACCCGTCCCGAAATCATCCATCGAAATGCGAACACCGGTCGCGCGTAGCGCTTCCAATGTGGCCCTTACCTGACCTTCGTCGGCGACCAGAACGCTCTCGGTGATTTCCAGCTCCAGGCGGGACGGGTTTAGCCCGGTTTGCGACAGTACGGCGCGGACCGTCTCCGCCAGATGCTGATCGCGGAATTGCACCGTCGAGACGTTCACGGCCACGGTAAGATCCTCGGGCCAGCTCGCGGCCTGTGCGCAAGCGGTCCTTAGAACCCAAAGACCGATGTCCTGGATAAGCCCCGTCTCCTCGGCGAGCGGTATGAAGTCGCCGGGCGAGACCAGCCCGCGCACGGGATCGCGCCAGCGGATCAGCGCCTCGGCGCCGACAACGTCGCCCGACCGCGCATCGAGCAGCGGTTGGTAATGCAGCTCGAAAGCCTGCCTGACGATGGCCTGGCGCAGTGCCAGTTCCAACGCTCGCCGTTCTTGCATGCGGGCGTCCATTCCGGGTTCGAACATGCGGAACCTGCCCCGCCCGTCGGCTTTCGCCTTATAGAGCGCCAAATCGACATTGCGCATCAGCTGGTCCGTGGTGTCGCCGTCCGACGGCGCGATTACCACGCCCACGCTGGCGCCCACGTTGACTATTTGCCCGTAGATCTCGAACGGCTGGGCGAGGACGTCCACGATCCTGGCAGCAACCATCTGCACGCTTTCGGGTCTGCAGCCTTCATCTTGCAGAATGGCGAACTCGTCGCCGCCAAGCCGGGTCAGCAGATCGCGACCCCGCAACACGGAAGCCAGCCTCCGGGCAGCGTGTCGCAATAACTCATCGCCAGCGGGATGGCCGAGCGAGTCGTTAACCGATTTGAAGCGGTCGATATCCAGCATCATGATGGCAAAATGCCGGTCGCTATCGCTGTCCGATTGCATTCGTGTCTGCAGCGCCTGCTGAAAACGGGCGCGGTTTGCAAGCCCGGTCAACGGATCGCTCAAAGCCAGTTTGCGCAGTTCGCCCTCGGCACGAAGCCGCTCCCGCTGATCGCGGACGGCCACGACCATGTGGGATCCTCCGCCAAGCCTGATCGGACGGCGTACGACCCTTACGGGAACCGATCCCGAAACCGTCAGGCAGGTCGCGTTCGTCTCGCGGCCTTCGGAGATCGATTCAACGAGCATGCCCTCGATGACGGTATCTACCTGCCGGCCAATGAGGTCGGCGCTTGGCAGCCCTGTCAGAATCTGTATGCTGTCGTTGGCCGCAACGATCACCTCGCCGTCGCAGATCAGCAAGCCTTCGACGGCTATGTTGGCCAGGTTTCCCATCCTGTCCCTCTCTTCGCGGTGACGCCGGCGTAGTCCGTGATCAAGACCCGCCGCCGTCAGCCCGAGCAGAAGCACGCCGATTGCCACGGCGCCGACAAGGCCGGCCAGAAGGCGGGGTGAAACGTGGCTACCGGCGAGAGCAAGGGTGGGGTCGTAGGTGAGCCTTACCGCGCTCATGGCGGTAAAGTGCAGGCCGCACACCGCACCGGCCATCAGCAAGGGTCCGCAGCACCGAACGCCGCGGCGTTCGTGAAGGGCGGCCGCGCCGGCCAGCGCCGCCAAGACGATGCCGAGCAACAGCGCCGCCGCGACTCCCGCCGCTTCCCACCCGACATGGCCGCGCACGTGGTAGGCAGCCATGCCGAGAAAATGCATGCAGGCGACCCCGGCACCGATGATGCCGCCGCCGAGGGCGCACACAACCAGGTTGCCCCCGCTTCCGATAACGGCAACGCCTAGGGCGGTGACGAGCAGCACCGTGATCAATGATCCCACAGTCGCAAGCGTGTCGAATGCGAACGGCATCGCTGGGTCAAACGCCAGCATGGCAACGAAATGCGTGGCCCAGATGGAGCCGCCGGATGCCGCCACGCAGGCACCGGCCCACCTCACCCTCGCGTGCTCGGGCGTGGTTGCAGCATGGGCGCCGAGAGCGAACGTGGCATACGCACCGGACACGCATACCAGGCCAGCCAGCAACACGAGGCGTAGGTCGTGTTGTGTGGCAATGCAGAACATGAAATGATGCAAAGCGGCCACCATCATTGAAGACGATCAACAATGCGGGAGCTGTCTTAAGCAGTTATGAATCGTAACGGCTTTTGGCCGCTTCGACGGCCCAGCCTGGGCTACCTTTCCGAAATCATCCGATGTCGTTTCATCGAGATGTGGTGACGATCTCGTGGATGAAGGCCAGCTTTGTCACCACATGCGCCGACAGGATGAAGGGGTAGAGATCTGGCTGACCCATGGAGCGGTTCAGGCTGTTGACCGCAAAGGCGAGGGGCAGCCAGGCTTCGACGATGACGGACATGTCCGGCTCGCGATAGGGGTCGAAGCTGATGTCGGCTTGCAAAGCGGGGTCGCGGGTCAGTTTGGGGTGGATGGAGATGCCGAAAGACGACGCCATCTCAAGTGTGTCGATGATGTGCAGGTAATGTGCCCAGGTTTCGGCAAAATCCTCCCACGGATGGCTGGTGGCATAAACGCTGACGAAGTTGGCTTGCCAACCGGGAAGGTGGGTGCGGCTATAGTGCTTCTTCAGCGCCTCGACGTAGTCCTCGCGCTCGTCGCCGAACAGCATACGGAAGCGGTCGAGGAAAGGGCCGTCGCGCACCAGCAGATCCCAGTAGTGGTGGCCGATCTCGTGGCGAAAATGACCGAGCGGCGTGCGATACAGCTCGCCCATCTGTTCACGCATGCGCTCGCGTTCGGCGTCGCTGCCCTCTTTTAACGCGATGGTGATCAGGCCGTCGTCGTGGCCCGTCAGTATCTTGGGCTGTGCCGGCGTTTCGGCGAGGAAGTCGAAGGCCAGACCATGCGCCGGGTCCTCGGCCCGGGTGTGCAACGTCAGGCCGAGGCGGATGAGCGTGTAGATCAACCGGTGCTTGGCCGCCTCCAGCGCGCGCCAGCTGGACAGGTTGGCGGGAATGGAGAGATCGGGGACGACGTGGTTGTGCCGGCAGGCGGCGCAGTAGGTGTCATCGCTTGTGGCCGGGATAAGCCAGTTGCAGGCCTCGTGGCCCGCATTGGCGCAAAAGCGCCAGGTGCCGGCGGACTGAGCACCGGCCGCATCGGCCCAGACGGCGCCGTCCTGCTCGAGCGCGCGCATACAGGAGGTGGCGGAATCGTAGCCCAGCGTGTGCCCGCAACTCTCGCAACGCGTGTTCTCGAAATACAGCGTCTGGTTGCAGTTGGGACATTTGAAAAGTCGCATGGTCGGGTGCTGTTCCGCTACGGTCGTGGCCGCAACGCGGCAGTGGCTCGCGGTTTGCGCGGTCGGGCCCAGGCAGACGCTGGGGCGCCACGGGCAAGGAGGATCGACCACCAAAGCGCAAACGACACGACACGACACGAGGTGAGGTTGGCAGTCATTTGCCGGGCACATCAGGTAACTGGCTGGCAGCGTCGCCAGAGGTTCCTTCGCGTCTGTGTGATGGTCTCCAGCTACGCCCAGGCAGCTAGGAGCTAGGCTCGATTCTTGCTAACCAGTTGCCATGACCCTGCACGTGGCGCTGACTCATCGCACCAGCTACCGTTACGACCGGCCGGTGGCGTTGGGGCCGCAGATCATCCGGCTGCGGCCGGCACCGCATGCGCGCACGCCGGTCATCTCGTACTCGTTGCGTATCGAGCCGGCGCAGCACTTCCTCAACTGGCAGCAGGACCCGCAGGGCAACTTCCTGGCGCGCGTGGTAGTGCCGGAACGGACCACGCATTTTCAGGCGACGGTTGACCTTGTCGCCGACATGGCGACGATCAACCCGTTCGATTTCTTTCTGGAGCCGAAGGCCGAGACCTGGCCGTTCGGCTACGACCCGGTGCTGGAGCAGGAGCTGGCGCCGTTCCGCCGGCTGACCCCGCCCGGCCCCAGGTTGAACGCGTTGCTGGCCGGCATCCCGCGCGAGGCCAGGCGCACGATCGACATGTTGGTCGATCTGAACCAGCGCGTGCTGAACCTGGTCACCTACATCGTGCGCATGGAGCCGGGGACCTGGTCGCCGGAAGAGACGCTGGCCGAGGGGCGCGGATCGTGCCGCGACAGCGCCTGGCTGCTGGTGGCGGTGCTGCGCCATCTGGGGTTCGCGGCGCGCTTCGTCTCCGGCTACCTGATCCAGCTCGTGGCCGACGAGACGCCGCTGGTGGGCCCGGCTGGCCCCACCGCGGATTTCACCGATCTGCATGCCTGGGCGGAGGTGTACCTGCCGGGTGCCGGCTGGATCGGGCTGGACGCGACGTCGGGCCTGCTGACCGGCGAAGGGCACATTCCGCTAGCGGCCAGCCCCGACCCGTTATCGGCAGCGCCGATCAGCGGCGGCGTGGAGGCGGCCGAGGTGGTGTTCGACGTCGAGATGCGCGTGACTCGCGTGATCGAGACACCGCGGGTGACCAAGCCGTACACCGAGTCGCAGTGGCAGGCGATCCTGGCGACCGGTCACCGGGTGGACCGCGCGCTGGAGGAAGGGGCGGTGCGGCTGACGATGGGTGGCGAGCCCACCTTTGTCAGCGCCGACGACATCGAGGGCGCGGAATGGACGGTCGATGCGCTGGGGCCGACCAAGCGGCCGGTCGCGAGTCGGCTGCTGCGCCGTCTGCTGCCGCTATGGGCGCCGGGTGCGGCAATCACCACGATCCTGGGCAAGCATTATCCGGGCGAGCAGTTGCCGCGCTGGGCGCTGAACGCCCATTGGCGTCGCGACGGCGAGCCGGTCTGGCGCGACCTGGGCCTGCTGGCGGCCGACGATGACGAAGGCGCGGCGAGCGTTGCCGACGCTACCCTGTTCTGCACCGCGCTGGCCGAGCGGCTGCAGGTGCCGCCCGCCTACATCATCCCGGCCTACGAGGACGTGCACTGGTTCCTGTGGAAGGAGGGCCGGCTGCCGGCCAACGTGCTGGCCGAAGCGAGCCACCTGAAGGACCCGCAGACGCGCGACCGCATGACGCGGGTGTTCGACCAGGGGCTGGCCAGCAGCGTGGGCAGCGTGTTGCCGCTGCGCCGGAGCGGTGGGAATGGCACCCGGCGCTGGCAGTCCGGCCGCTGGTTCTTCCGCGCCGGCACGATGTTCCTCGTTCCCGGCGACGCGCCGGTGGGGTTCCGGCTGCCCCTGGACAGCCTGCCCTGGGCCGATCCGGAGCATATCGAATTCGAGCAGCCGGCCGACCCGTTCGCCGAGCTAGGTAGCCTGCCATCGCAGCAGGGTTTGCGGCGGGTGCAGGATGTTCCGCCCTGGGGGCCGCCGGGCGCCAGCCTGGCCGAGGACGGATTTGCCGGCATTTTGCCCCAACGCCTGCCGGAAGTCGGCCGCGAGGAGCCGGAGTTGGTGCGCACGGCGCTGGCGGTGGAGGCGCGGGCGGGCAAGCTGCACGTGTTCTTCCCGCCGCTCTACACCGCCGAGGACTGGCTGGACCTGGCGGCTGCCGTGGAGGACACCGCCCAGGAGCTGGGCATGCCGGTGGTGCTGGAGGGCTACCCGCCGCCGCGCGACCCTCGGCTGAACCAGTTTTCCGTGACGCCCGACCCCGGCGTGATCGAGGTGAACATCCACCCCGCCGAGCACTGGGGCGAGATGGTGCAGCGCACGACGCAGCTTTACCAAGTGGCGCGCGAGGTGGGGCTGGCGACCCAGAAATTCATGCTGGACGGGCGCCATGTGGGCACCGGCGGCGGCAACCACGTGGTGATGGGGGCGGCAAGCCCGGCAGACTCGCCGTTCCTGCGCCGGCCTGACCTGCTGAAGAGCTTGCTCGGGTTCTGGCACAACCATCCCAGCCTGTCCTACGCGTTCAGCGGCCTGTTCATCGGCCCGACCAGCCAGCACCCGCGCATCGACGAGGCGCGAATGGACAGCGTGACCGAGCTGGAGATCGCGTTCAGCCGCATATCGCCGGGCACGGAGACGCCGCCCTGGCTGACCGACCGGCTATTCCGCAACATCCTGGCCGACCTGACGGGCAACACGCATCGCACCGAGTTCAGCATCGACAAGATGTATGCGCCGGAAAGCAGCTCCGGCCGGCTGGGGCTGGTGGAATTCCGCGCGCTGGAGATGCCGCCGGACGGGCGCATGTCGCTGGCGCAGATGCTGCTGATGCGGGCCGCCCTGGCCGCGTTCTGGCAGACGCCGTACGAGCGCACGCTGGTGCGCTGGGGCACCCGGCTGCACGACGATTTCATGCTGCCGTACTACGTGCAGCAGGATTTCTGTGCGGCGCTGGAGGAGATTGCGGGCTTGGGCTTTCCGCTGGACCGCGCCTGGTTCGCGCCGCACATGGAGTTCCGCTTTCCCAAGATCGGCGACGTCACCGTCGAGGGCACCAGGCTGGAGCTGCGCCACGCGCTGGAGCCGTGGCACGTGCTGGGCGAGGAGCCGGCGGCCGGCGGCACGGTCCGTTACGTCGACAGCTCGACCGAGCGGGTTCAGGCGCGCGTCACCGGTTGGGTGGACGAGCGTTTCATCCTGAGCTGCAACGGCCGCGCAGTGCCGCTGACCGAAACGGAGACCCAGGGCGACTACGTCGGCGGCGTGCGCTTCAAGGCGTGGAACCCGCCATCCTCGCTGCATCCGACGGTGCGCGCCCAGAGCCCTCTGGTGTTCGACGTGTACGACCGCTGGAACGGCCGCAGCATCGGCGGGCTGACGCATCACGTCAGCCATCCGGGCGGGCGGAGCTACGAGACGTTCCCGGTCAACGCCAACGAGGCGGAGGCGCGGCGCCGTGCGCGGTTTTTCCCGTTCGGGCACACGCCCGGGCCGATGGCGGAACCGGTGGCCGGGATCGGGAAGGAGCATCCGCGCACGCTGGACCTGCGACGGTAGCGCGTGGTGATGGCAAGTATGCTGTGGTGGCGCCGATGAACGCGGTTCTGGGGTGTCTTGCGGTCTTGCGAAAAATTGACCGAAGCTAGACCGGCCGACGAGCTTCTCGACCGGTCCGGCCGGGTCCGCGGCCCGTGGCGGCGGATGCTGGGCACGCTGCTCGGCCTGGGTCCGGCCACCTTGCGCGAACGCAGTGCCGAGCTGGATCGGGCGTGCGTGGAGGAGGGGGCGGCCGCGTTGCTGAGCGGGCCCGAGGCGGCCGCCTGGCGCTGCGACGCGATCCCGTTCTTGTTGAGCGAGGCCGAATTCTCCGCACTCGCCATCGGCCTGGCGCAGCGGGCCGAAGTGCTGGAACGGGTGCTGGCCGATCTGTACGGGCCGCGGCGGTTGCTGGCCGAAGGCCACCTGCCGCCGGCGCTCGTCTATCCCAGTCCCGCCTACATGCGCGCGCTGCGCACAACGGTGCCGAATGCGCGGCCGCCGCCTCGCCAGTTGCACCTGTATGCTGCCGACCTGATACGCTGGCCGGACGGGCACTGGCGGGTGCTGGCCGACCGCACCGGAGAGCCGGCGGGGCTGGCCTATGCGCTGGAAAATCGCCGTATCATGGCGCGCGTGCTGCCCGAGCTGTTTCGCACTCTGGAGGTGCGTCAGCTCCGCCCGTTCTTCGACACCTGGCAGGACAGCCTCCAGCGCATGGCGCCCCAGGGGGCCGGCAACCCCGGCCTGGCTTTGCTCACGCCCGGCCACACCGATCCACGCTGGTTCGAACACGTGGTCTTGGCGCGCGCCCTGAGCTGCGCGTTGGTGGAGGACGGCGACCTGA
>CAXUHU010000055.1:7471-21634 GCA_964250925.1 uncultured Acetobacteraceae bacterium | reverse complement strand
AGCGCCCAATACGACGCGTCCACTCGACCCGCCTGCAGGTCCAACAACACGAACCCATGCGTGTAGGCGCCCTCCACCCGATCGAGCGGCACTTCGGTCAGCACCGCCGGCGGGTCCACCAGGCCGGGCAGCGGCGTCTCCGCCCCAGGCACCGCCTCTACCGGAATGGCGCCGTAGCCGATGTTGCGGCCGGCAGCGACGCCGCGGTAGGGCGCGTAAAGCTTCAGCCGGTGCTCGTGGCCCCAGAACCAGGCATCGATCCGCCCCGCCCGCGACAGCCTGGCATGCGCATCCATCAGCCAAGGATTGACCGGCGACCGCTCCGCTTGCGGGCCGATTTGTGCGAAGGCCGAGAAAGGCTGGTGGTGGCTGAGCAAGATCGTGCGGCCGGGAAAGCCGCGCAGCTTGTCGGCGTGCCAAGCCTCCTCCTGCTCGTCCAGTTTGGTCAACGACGCATGCTCGCCGAACGGGTTGCGGTCGTTCAAGCCGGTGTCGGCGCCCAGGATCTGCCAGGAGTGGTCCGGGCTGCGTAGGCAGAAATAGCTGGCCGGCTGGCCGATCTGCCGCAGCAGGCCGTAATAGCCCGCCCCGCCGCTATAGACATCGTGGTTGCCGCACAGCGTGAACAGCCGCGTATCCGGCAGCACCGCACGCAGTGGCGCCAGGAAATGCCGCTCGCATTCGGCCGCCGTGCCCGAAAAGTAGATGTCGCCCAGGTGGATCACCGCATCCGGGCGCTGCTGGGCAAGCAGGGCGGCCACCGCGCAAGCCTCCTGGGTGCCGGTGCCCCAATCCGACAGCAACGCGATGCGCATGGAGGCGGCCTGCGCCGGCACCACGAAATCGCCCATCGACGGGTGCCGGAGGTAGGGGATAGGCCGCGGGTGGCCGCCCAGCCCCAGCGTGCCGGCATAGGCCGCCAGCGTTTCGGACCAGCGCGGGTCGCATTGCGAGTAGCTGATCCGGTCGTGCAACGCCTGCTTGCGGGCCGCGTCGCCGGCCACCAGCGCCTCCAGCAGCTCCAGGCCAAGCCCCGCGCACGTCATGGACGGTAATGCGCTGCTGGGAGGGCCATAGGCACGTTCCGGGTCGCGCCGCGCGGCCATGATGTGAGCGGCAGCGGCCGGCAGCGCATGGCTGGTCACGTCGGTGCCCCCCGTCTCGTGCCGCGCCACGGCGGCGGCGGCCGACTGGAATATCGAGAGCAGTGCGTTGCGAGCGGTCGGGAACGGTGTCGGCATGGCGTGTAGCCTAGCGGCTTTGCCAAGCCGCCGAAACGCGGCACGGCGCCGGCGTCCTTCGTGAAGGTTTTATGGCACCGACAACAATCCTTGTTTTAACCTTTAGAAACGTCCGCTGTTCGCTCAGGGGCCGCCCATGCTGCATTTCCATCCAGGATCGACCGCCGCAATCATCGCACTGGCCATCTGTTTCGCGCTGGTGCTGGCCTTCGAATTCGCCAACGGCTTCCACGACACCGCCAACGCGGTGGCCACCGTGATCTACACGAACTCGCTCAAGCCGCAGCAGGCGGTGCTGCTGTCGGCGTTGATGAATTTCCTGGGCGTGCTGCTGGGCGGCATTGCCGTGGCCTACGCGCTGGTAGAGTTGCTGCCGCCCGACGTGCTCTCGCCGCCAAACGGCGACCCAGCGGTGCCGATGCTGGTGGCGTTGTTTTCCACCGCACTGGCCTGGAACATCCTCACCTGGCTGTTCGGCATCCCGAATTCCAGCTCGCACTGCGTGATCGGCTCGCTGATCGGAGTCGCCGTCGGCGACGCGCTGCTGCACCATCGCGGCATCGGCAGCAGCGTGGATTGGGGCCAGATCTGGAACGTGCTGCGCGCGCTGCTGATCTCGCCCATACTGGGCTTCATCGGCGCCGGGCTGCTCTACCTCGTCGTCAGCAAAACGATCCACGATCCGCATCTGTACGAGCCGCCGCAGGGCGACAAGCCCACCGCCGGCTGGGTGCGCGGCCTGCTGATCCTGACCTGCACCGGCGTCAGCTTCAGCCACGGCACCAATGACGGGCAGAAGAGCATCGGCCTCATCATGCTGACGATCATCGGGTTGATGCCGGCGACCTTCGCGCTCAACCCAATGGACGAGGCGGCTGTCCACGCGCTGCCGCATTTCGCCGAACAGGCCGTGCCGCTGGTGCAGAAATACGGCGACGGCCAGAAGCAGGAAGCGCTCGACTCCGCACAGCGCCTGCAGCAGGCCGCCCCGGTGCTTGGCGCCGAGACCAAGCCGAGCCAAAGCCAGCCGCAGAGCACCGACCCGGGTGCGGGCGCGCAGCCCGACCCGGTCGCCACACGCTCCGGCATCCGGGCGGAAGTCTATACGCTGGTCTCCGAGCTGAAGGAGATCGGCAAGAACAAGCAGGCCAGCCCGGAAGACCGCGCGCTAGCCGGCAAGCTACGCTCGGGCATGCACTCGGCGGTGGAATACGCCCCGTGGTGGGTACGCGCGCTGAGCGCGGTCTGCCTGGGGCTGGGCACCATGATCGGCTACAAGCGCATCGTCCACACGCTGGGCGAACGGCTGGGCAAGGCGCACCTGACCCCCGCCCAGGGCGCCTCGGCCGAACTGGTCGGCGCGCTGCTGATCGGCACTGCGGGCTACACCGGCCTGCCCGTCAGCACCACCCACATCATCACCTCGGGCATCGCAGGCACCATGGTAGGCTCGGGCGCCGGGATAAACCCCAAAATGCTGACACGCATTGGTTTGGCGTGGCTGCTTACCCTGCCGGTCACCATCGCGGTGGCAGCCGGCCTGTTCTACTCCCTGGCGCCCAGATAGCCGCCCGCGCTTCTGTCAGGCGGCCGCGTGGCCGACGGTGAGTGCGCCGGCCACCTCCACCGTCCGGCGGGCCTGGTGGCGCACGGTGTCCAGGTCTTCCTGGCGCGGCGGCCGGTTCTCGGCGCCCACGACCGTCGAGGCGCCGTAGGGCGAACCGGCTTCCAGCATCGCCTCATCGGTGTAGCCGGTCGGCACGATGATCATGCCCATGTGCGCCATCGGGGCATACAGCGACAGAGTGACCACCTCGCTGCCGCCATGCGGCCACGAGACGGAAGCGAACCCTCCGCCCACCTTGCCGGCCAGGACGCCCTTTTTCCACTGCGGGCCGAGGCGGTCGAGGAACGCCTTCAGCTCGGTGGCCATGCTGCCGAAATAGCAGGGCGTGCCGAACAGGATGGCGTCCGCCCAGGTTGCATCGTCCGCCTCGGGCGCCGGATACAGCCCGTTCATGCGGTCGGCGTGCTTGCGCCAATCCTCCACCTTGTCGATCACCTCGGCTGCAACCACCTCGCGCGCCCGGCGCAGGCGTACCTCGGCGCCAGCCTCCCGGCCAGCCTCGGCAGCGGCAAGGGCCAGCGCCTCGGTGGAACCCGAGCGTGAGTAGAAGGCGATCAACAGTTTGACGGTCATGCGTATCCTGGACGGGGAGACCGGACACCGGCCGAACCACCGCCATGCGCCAACGCGATACGGTCTATTCTGGCCGGATGAACTTCCCGTGCGACGCCTGCTTTACGCCGTCCTGGCCTTTGCAAGAGCGCGCGACCGTCTCTGATCGGCCAGGAACGCCTTCATCACGCCAAGCCGCGGCTCGGTCCGCCCCGTCTCGCCCAGCCGTAGCAGCTGTTCGTAGTACCAGCCCTGAACGGCAAAGGCGTTCAAGGCCCGGACGGTAGCCCACGGCGACGTGGCCGAGAACCACCCCGGCCCGAGCTGCAACCGGTCCTCCCAACGGTCCAGGGCCGCCACCTCGCCGCGCAGCAGCCGGCCAGGGGCGCCGGGATCGACGCAGAGCGGGCGGCCTATTCCGATCATGTCGATGCCGTCGCCTTCGATGGCATGGGCCATGCCGGCGGCGCTGCGGAACCCGCCCGTCACCATCAGCCTGGCGCGGCTGATGCGCGCGCGGATCTCCGGGGCAAAACGCTGGAAGTAGGATTCCCGCTCCCGCGTGCTGGCACGCACGACCTGCTCGGCGACCATCTCCATGCCCGCCAATCGCATCATCGCCGGCTGCTCGTAGGTGCCGCCCGAGACCTCGATCAGGTCCACGCCCTCCGCGTCCAGCCAGCCGGCGACAGTGAGGCTGTCCTCGAAATCGAAGCCGCCGCGCTGGAAATCGGCCGAGTTCAGCTTGACCGAGACGGGGAAGTCCGAACCGACGCTGCGGCGCACGGCGCGCACCACGTCCAGCAGGAAGCGCGCTCGCCCCGCCAGGTCGCCGCCGCATGCATCGGCGCGCAAATTGGTGCGCGGCGAGAGGAAGGACGAGATCAGGTAGCCATGCGCCCCGTGTATCTGCACCCCGGTGAACCCCGCCTCGCGCGCTACCAGGGCCGCACCGGCGAAGCGGTCGATCAGGCGCACGATCTCGGCCTCGTCCAGTGCCACAGGACGACCGAACTGGCCGCCCGGCAGCGCCACGCCCACCGCAGACGGCGCCTTGGGATGCGGGTTGACCATCTTCTGCGTCTGCCGCCCAGCGTGGGAGAGCTGCACCCAGGCTTGCGTGCCGTTGGCCGTGCATGCGTCGGCCCATCCGGCCAAGGCCGCACGAGTGGCGGGCGGCGGCGGACCATCGATGATGACGTTGCCGGGTGCCTCCAGGTGGTCGCGATCGACCATCACGTTGCCGGTCAGCAGCAGCCCTGCGCCGCCTTCCGTCCACGCCCGGTAGAGCCGGTTGAGCCGTGGCGTTGGCACGCCATCCGGCCCGGCCAGCCGTTCGGTCATCGCGCCCTTGCACAGCCGGTTCTTGATGCGGGTGCCGCACGGCAGGTCGAGGGGTTGGGCAATCGTCTCTTGGGCGCTCAACATGACCCTGGCTACGGTGACCCCCGGTTGACGACAAGCGATTTTGCACGTCGTGCAAATTTGCCCTGGTCAGGCGCCACCAATTTTGTCAAATTGAAGTTCTTGATTCGTTCTGAGTATGTCTAAGCGTCGGCCAGGTGCCCGACGTGACAAGGAGACGGCGATGGCGCGTATCGGCAAGGCGGACCACTCCAGGATCCTGCAGATGATCGACGAGGAGCAGTGCAAGGTGGCCGAAGTGGCAGCCGCCTATGGCTGCACGCCGGCCAACATCTACACGCTGCTGGGCAAGCTGCGCCGGGCGGCGCGCGATGCTGGCCGGGCCGAGGCGGCCGAGCCCGCGCCGACGCTGTTCGAGGAGCGTAGCGGGCCGGATGCGCCCAAGCCGGTCGATTTGCCGGCTCCAGCTGCGGCAGTCCGGCCGGCGCCCACGCCGCCGAAAGCGGCTCCTCCTCCGGCGCCAGCCGTGCAGGCCGCTCCCGCCCAGACGGCCACGGTGACCGACCTGCCGCGCCGCGAGTCGCGCGGCATCGGCGCCTCGCGCGCCAAGCCCGGCTTCGGCCTGGCGATGCGGACGGCGGAGGGCGAGGAAGCCATGACGCCGTTCCGCTCGCTCGAGGATCTGCTCTCAGCGATCAAGCCGATCCTGCGCGCCGCCGCCCGCAGCCCCGAGCCGGTGTGGTTCGCCGTCCAGCCCATCGACCTGGCCCTGCTGGACAGTGACGCCGCCTGACCTCCACACGGTTTCGCGCCGGCGGGCGCTGGCCGGCGGCCTGTGCCTGTGCTGCGCCTCGGCAAAGGCGGCAGCACCGCCCGGCGCACTGGCGATGGTCGAGGTCGCACCGGGACTTCACGTGAGGCAGGGCGTGACCGAGGACGCAACGCGCGCGAACGGCGACGCGATCGCCAACATCGCCTTCGTGGTCGGACGCGATAGGGTCGCCGTGTTCGATCCCGGCGGCAGCCTGGCGGATGGACAGCAGCTGCGCGCGGCGATCCGGCAACGGACGACCCTGCCGGTTAGCCACGTGATCCTCTCGCACGATCATCCGGATCACATTTTCGGGGCCGGCGCATTCACGGCGGATCGCCCGATCTTCGTGGGCCATGCCCGCCTGCCGGCTGCTCTGGCGGCGCGCGGCGAGTACTACCGCCAGCACCTCGACATCATCCTGGGCGCAGGCCGCGCCGGGCCCGTCGCGATACCCAGCCTGCTTGTGGAGGACACCCTCACCATCGATCTGGGCGGGCGCAGACTGGCGCTGACCGCCCATCCGCCGGCGCATACCGACTGCGACCTCAGCCTGTTCGACGCGCAGACCGCTACGTTGCTCGCCGGCGACCTGCTGTTCGTGCATCGGGTGCCCTCGCTGGACGGCAATTTGGCGGGCTGGCTCGCGGCAGTAGCGGGACTGAGGAAAAGCGGCGCCGCCCACGCCGTTCCTGGCCACGGCCCGGCGCTGGTGGCGTGGCCGGCCGCCGCAGCTGACCTGGAGCGCTACCTGACTGTGCTGCAGCAGGAAACAAGGCAGGCCGTAGCGCGCGCCGTGCCGATCGACGCCGCCGCCAGGCAGGTGGCGCAGTCCGAACGCGGCCGGTGGGCCTTGTTCGACGACTATAATGGGCACAACGTCATCGAAGCGTATCGCGCGATCGAGTGGGAGTGACATGCAGAGTAAATTCCTGGCCGCCGCAGCCCTGCTCGGCCTCAGCTTCACGGCCTGGCCGGTGCGCGCCGAGGACGATGCAGCCCGCGGGCAACGCTGGCACGACCTGGCGCACGCGCTGTTCGGCGACCGTGCGGTGCAGGACGGCACGGCGTTCCTTCACTTGGACGCGCCGGCCCGCGCCGAAGACGCGGCCCTGGTGCCGATCACGATCCGTTCGACCGCCGGCAAGCCGCTGAAGGGCCTGTACCTGGTCATCGACGACAACCCTGCGCCGATGGCGGGCCATTTCAGCTTCGGCGCCGATGCCGATCCCGCCGAACTGCGACTTCGCGTGCGCGTGGACCAATACACCAACGTGCACGCCGTTGCCGAAACGCAAGACGGGAGGCTGTACGCCGTCTCGGCGTTTGTGAAGGCGGCCGGCGGGTGTTCGGCACCGGCCGGCGCCAGCGAAGCTGACGCGCTGCGCGGCATGGGCCAGATGAAGCTGCGTACGCTCAGTGCCTACGCCGATGGCAAGCCGCTGCAGACGCAACTGCTGATCCGCCATCCCAACTTCAACGGCATGCAGATGAACCAGGTGACGCGGCTCTACACGTCACCGCGCTTCATCAACGCCGTGGACGTGAGCTACGGCGGCGCACAGGTGTTCCATCTAGACAGCGACATATCGATGAGCACCGACCCGGCAATCACCTTCGGCTTCGTGCCACGCGAGCACGCGGCGCTCAAGGTCGTGGCGCGCGACAGCACCGGCGCAGCGTTCACCAGGACGTTCGACATTCCCGACCAGGGAAGCTGACACGACGATGCGCGTGCTGCTGTCCCTGATGCTCTGCATGGCCGGGGCCCGTGCCGCCGTTCCCGAACCGGCGGGCTACTGGCAGGGTCCAGCCGGCGGCGACGTCCCGGCCAGCATAGTCGGCGGTCAAGTCATTCACACCGCGGCGCTCGCCAAGCTGCTGGACCATCAAGCCGTAATACTGCTCGACGTCGCGATAGCCCCCAGGCGCCCGGCCAACATGGCCGCCGGTGCGGTTTGGCTGCCCTTGGCTCATCAGGACATCCCGGGCAGCCTCTGGATACCCGAGGCAGGGCAGGCTGCGAGTTCGCCAGCGATGGACGCGTCTCTGCGGCAGCGCCTAGCTACGTCCGGCCGGCACGCTTCCGCCGCACCGATCGTGGTTTATTGCCACCCACGCTGCTGGAGAAGCTGGAATGCCGCCAAACGCCTGATCGGCTATGGCTACAACGCCGTCTACTGGTATCCGGACGGCATAGAAGGCTGGGTCGCCGCCGGGCACTCCGTTACCGCCGCCAAGCCCGAAGGGCCACAAGGCGAGGGTGCCGGCTGAGCGAACTGCGCCGGCACCCCCGGTGCCGTTACGCCTCGGCGCTCTCCGCGGCCTCGGTCAGCGCCTCGCCCAGAGCCTTGACCTTTTCCGCGGTCTTGCCCTCGGCTTTTCCAGCAATCTTGACGGTCTCCTTGCCAAGCTTGGACACCAGCTTGGCGATCGCCGATCCGTCCAGCTCCTTGGCCTGCAGATGCTTCTTGAGGTTCTCCAGGTCCTTGACGATTGCCTTGGCGCCAGGCTCTTCGAGCTTCTCCAGCGTCGCTTCCCAGCCCTCGATGTTCTTGACGGCTGCGCTCACCGTCATGCTCTTCACGCCGTCATGGATGTGCTTGATGGTCGCGTCGAATTGCGGCATGTGCCCGCTCCTTGTTCTAGTGCCCACCTATGTGGGACACGCCTGCAAGGCTGAAGCGGCCGTTAGGTTGCTGTCTCAATTTTCCTTGACGTTGTCTTGCACAAGTGGTGAACGGCCAGTCGCCTCGAATGCAATGTCGCGTTGCCGGCCGACCAGGCTTTCGCCGCCGTCCAGCACCAAAATCTGGCCGTTCAGCGATGGCGTTTCCAGGATGAAACGGCAAGCGTCGGCGATCTCGTCCGGTATGCTGCTGCGCCCGAGCGGCGGCGCGCTCCAGGCATGTTCGAACCCGGCCTGGGTCTGCTTGCCGCTGAGCAGCGTGATACCTGGCGCGATCCCGTTCACCCGTATCGCCCCGCCCGGCCGCTGCGACAGCGCCTGCGCCAGCAAGCGTGTCGTCCCCGTCATCGCGACCTTGGCGATCGTGTAGCTGAAGAAGTCGGGATTGAGTGCGAAGACCTTGTGGTCGAGCAGGTTGATCACGTTGCCCTGCCCGTTGCACGCGGCTGCAAAGGCTTGGGTCAGGAACACGGGTGCGGCCAGGTTCGGCTGTAGATGCCGGTCCCAGCTCGCCTCGTCCATGCTGTCCAGCGTGTCGTAGGTGAAGCTGGAGGCGTTGTTGATCAGCGCGTCCAGCGCTCCAAACCGGAGTGTGCACGCCGCGATCAAGTCCCTCACGGCCGGGCGGTCGCCCAGATCGGCCTGAATCGTGCCGCACACCCCGCCCTCATCGCTGATCGCGTTGGCCAGGGCCTGCGCCTGTGCGCCGGACCGGTTGTAGTGAACGATGACGTGCCATCCGTCGCCGGCGAGCGCGCGCGCGATGGCCGCGCCGATGCGTCGGGCACTTCCGGTCACCAGCACCCGCCTCACGGCTGGCGCACGCGGTACAACTCCACTCCGGCCGCAGCCGCGTCGTTGAAGATGTCCGGCTTCATCACTGAAACGCGGCAGGCCTCGACACGCGCATTGGCCAGGCAGAGAGCAACGAGCTCTTCGGCCAGCGTCTCGAGCAGCCCGGTATGGGGGCGTGCCGGCCAAGTCTTGATGGCCGCGTGGACGCTATCGTAATCGATGATCGTTGCCGCCGTTTCCGGTGCCGCACCATCCGTGTGGGCGAACATCTCGACGTTGACGATCAGCCGCGTGGGGCGTTCTGGATGCTGCTCCCACGGGTGCAGGCCGATATGAGCGTCCGTCTCTACGTCACGCAGCGCTACACGGATGAAGCTGCGCTGTGCGTCCCATAATGCAACCAAAACGTTCGCCTTGAAGGAAGCAGTCCTTTTTTTCAAAAAAGGACTAAAAAACGTCCATTGTTAAGTCGTCTTAAAATCCGGTGAAACCTACGGCCGGGTTTGGTGTACCGCGGTCGGCGATGGCGGCGGGCCTAGCAGGCCGGGGCGTCGCCTTCACCAAAGTCGCCTTGCCGCGGTGGGCCGGCTGGGTCTTGGCCGGCGCTACGCTGGCCAGGCTGCGCGTGCTTGGCGCGCTGCCGCGCATCGACAGCAGTAAGAACGTGATGTCGTTGCGGCTGAGGTCGATCGAGGCGTCCGTCGGAGTCTGGCCAAGCACGTTGTGCGAATCGAGTTGCGCGCCCCGGTTCAGCGCGTCCTTGGCGGCCGCTAGGTCGCCGCGGTTGATCGCGTCGAACAGCGCGTCGTTGGGCGACATCTCGGCAGCCACCTTGTCCGAGGGGATCACCACGGCGTCGGCATCCGGCTGGGCGCCCGGTATGGAGGGCGGCGGCTCGGCCGGCTTGTCCTCTTTCTTGCCCTGGTCGTCATCGTCCTGGTGCCGATTTGGCAACCCGGACCGCGAGCCGCCCAAGCCGGCACCGCCATAGCTGCCGGCGCCGCCCGTAGTCGGCCCGATCTGAGCGAGGGCAGGAAGCGACACGAGGCAGAGAAGCAGGACGTATCTGATCATGGCGGCCGCCATAGCATGAAGGAGGGCGGAAAACACGCCGCTTTTGGATCGTCCCGCGTGCGTATCCAAAGCGGGCGGGCCTCAGGTGGCCTCCCTGCGCCAGGCGACCAGAATCAGGCCCAGCAGCAGCGGCAGTGCGGCCCAGGGCGGCAGAAGAGGTACGCTGGCCACGCCGGTAACCAGATGCGCATCGCGCTGCTGCAAGCCGATCCATCCCGGGCCGGCAGCCGGGTCGCCTGCCGCCACGCGGCGCAGGCTGGGCGTGCTGCCCGCCAACCACGACACACCCCCACCGGAGGCAGCCACCAGCGGGCGCATGCGGTCCGCGGTGGCGCGCAGGTCGGCATATTCCAGCGGGTTGTCGAGGCCCACGGCGGCGTAGGCCAGATGCGTGCCGTCGCTCACCTGCCAAACGCCGGGAGCGGCGGCCTCCACGCTGGCCGTGGCCCGGCCCGGCCCGGCCTGCGCCAGTGCCAGCGGACGGGCGGCGCCGTCGGGCGGCGTCAACGTGACCCCGCCGGCAGGAGCCTCGCCCACCGAACGCCGTTCGACCTGCAGCCTGCCATCGGCGATCCTGGCAGACAGCCGGTCCTCGTCCAGCTCCGGCTCCTTCATCAGCCAGTGCGCCACCCGGCGCAGCAGCTCGGCCTGTGGGCCGCCCCCATCATGCCCGCGCGACCACAGCCAGATCTGGTCGCTCAGCAGCATCGCTGCCCGGCCCTGTCCCACATGGTTCAGCACCAGCAGCGGTGCGGCATTGGGCCCGGTCATCAGCACCTGGCCAGAGACATCGTCGGGCACGATGGCCCTGTACCAAGGGCCCCAAGGGGCCGATGTCTGCTCCAGCCCCTCGGTCACCGGGTGGCGCGCGCCCAGTTCCGTGACCTTGGGCACGAACGCGCCTTCGGCCACGCCTTCGCCGTCGGTCAGCGCGTGCGCCGGCAGCACGCTGCCCAGCGGCGTCTCGTCCAGGCTCAGCGGAGTGGCGAATTCCGGCCCCACCGTCAGCAGCAGCGCCCCGCCGCGCCGCACATAATCGGCGATGTTTCGCAGATAGACGTGCGGCAGGATGCCGCGATCGGTGAACCGGTCCAGGATGATCAGGTCGAAGCCCGGCAGCTTGTCCTGGAACAGCTCGCGGGTGGGAAAGGCGATAAGCGCCAGCTCGTTCAGCGGCGTGGTGTCGTCCTTCTCGGGCGGGCGCAGGATGGTGAAGTGCACCAGATCGACCGCCGGGTCCGATTTCAGCAGCCGCCGCCAGGTGCGCTCGCCCTGGTTCGGCTCGCCCGAGACGAGCAGCACCCGCAGCCGGTCGCGCACGCCGTTGATGCGCACCACCGTCTGGTTGTTGATCGGGCTGGCCTCGCCGGGCATCGCATCGGTCGCAATCTTGATCAGCATCTGCCCGGCGCGCGCGATTTCCACCGGCACGGTCTGCACCTCGCCCACCGCCACGTCGGTGGTCGCGGGGGCCGCGCCGTCGATCTGCACCGTCAGGTGCGCGGGGCCCGGGGGTGCCGCGCCGGGCGGCCCGAGGTCCTCGACGACAACGCGCAGGTCGAGCGAATGGCCGACGATGCCGTAGCCGGGCGCCTCAATCACTCGCACGCGCCGGTCCCATTCTTCCCCACGCGCCGGTATCAGCGCGTGCAGCGGCACGGGCGGCGCCTCCTTGGCTCCTGGCAAATCGTGCACCTGGCCATCGGTCAGCGCCAGCACGCCGCTCAGCCGGTCGGCCGGTATGTCGGCCAGCGCGCGGGCCGTGGCGGCCCAGAGCTGCGTGCCGTCATGGCCGGTCTCGGGCACACTAACGGTGCGCAGCTCCAGGCCGGGCATCCGCACCGCCTGCGCCTGCAGTTCCCGCACCGTACGATCGACCAACGCCGCGCGGTCGCCCACCGTCATGCTGGCCGAGCGATCGACCACCAGCAATGCGATGTCGGACAGGCCATGCCGCGTCTCTTGCACCAGCGTCGGGCCTGCGAGCCACAGCACCAGCACGGCGAACGCTCCGGCCCGCCACAGGCTGCCGCGCGCGTGCCGCCAAAGGCCGAGGGCGACGGCAGCCGCACCCCCGCAGCCCAGCACGATCAGCAGCCAGGCAGGAAGCGCCGGATCGAACCGCAGCGCTGCGATCGCCTGGGTCATTGGCCCAGGCGTTCCAGGATGGCCGGCACGTGCACCTGGTCTCCCTTATAGTTTCCGGTCAGCGCATACATCACCAAATTGACCCCGAAACGGAACGCCAGCGTGCGCTGGCGCGCGCCGCCAGGGATGGTCGCGTAAAGCGGCCGTCCGTCCTCGTCCGTCGCCCAGGCCGCCGCCCAATCGTTGCTGCCGACGATCACCGGGCTCACGCTGTCGTTGCTGCGGTCCTGGTCCTGCTGCACCCACACCGTGTCGCCATCGTAGCGGCCAGGGAAGTCGGACAGCAGGTAGAAGGCGTGGGCCAATACGTGCGCGCCGGTCAGCGGCGCCAGGCGGGGCACGTCCAATCCCTGGCCGATGCGGCGCAGGGCGGCACCCGTGTCCGGCGCCATGCCGGCGCCTGATCCTGCCGCCTCGCTGCCACTGCCGCGCAGGTCGATCACCACGATGCCGCCGGCGCGCATGTAGCCATTCAGCGCGGCGACTGCGGCGGGCGAGGCGCTCGCATCCGAGGTGACCGGATAATAGAGCAGCGGGTAGAAGCTGAGGTCGTCGCGCCCCGGCACCACCGCCGCCGGGTCGGACAGCACGGCCGCCGTGCGGCCGTTCACGTAGTCCGACAGCCCGGCCAGCCCGGAGCGGGAGGTGGCATCCACCTCTGCGTCGCCGGTCACCACGTAGGCGAGGTGCGTGGCCAGTGCCGGGCTTTCAGCATGGGCCGTGCCGGCGGCCGCCAGCAGGAGCACAGCCAGACCCGGCCGCCAGACGTCCAGCAACAATCCGCGCAGCCGCAGCGTCAGCACCATGTCGGCAGAGAGCATGGCCAGTGCCAGGGCGATCAGCCACGGCCCTACCGGCCGTTCGCGCGGGGCTGCGTCCAGCGCCAGCGTGCGTGCGCCGGCCATGGGCTCCATCGCCCCAAGCGCAATCGGTGCGGTTCCCAGGTTCAGCGCGTGGCGGTCGCGCGCCGGGCCGTACAGGCCGGGCGGATGCGCGGGCGATGGCAAGGCAGCCGCCAGAGCGCGCGCGCCGATGGGTTGCGCTGCCGGCGGCGGCGCTCCCAGCACGCCGGCGCCGTCCAGCGACAACGCGGGCGAGAGCAGCCGCGCATCGTCGGCAACCGCCACGCCAGCGGAGCGCGCCACCAGCCGGCCCAGCATATCGACGAACAGGCCCGACAGCGGCAGGTTTGACCAGTCGGTGTTGGCCGTCACATGGAACAACACCACTTCGCCCGACCCCACGCGCGAGGCGGTGACCAGCGGCGTGCCGTCGGTCAGACGCGCCCAGGTCTGCGGGGCCGCGTCGGACGGATCGGCAAGGATCTGCCGGTTGACGCTCACCTCGGTCGGTATTCTCAGGCCGGCAAATGGCGAACCGTCCGGGAAAGGCGCCAGGCGGGCGGGCTGGCTCCACCACATCGCACCGCCTAACTGGCGGTCGCCCGCCAACAGGCGGCCGGGCAGCAGCGGGTCGGCGTCGTCGCCGGTGGCCAGGCCGGGACCCGCAAAACGCAGCAGCAACCCGCCGCGTTTTACCCAATCCCCCACCAGCGACGCCTCGCCGGCCGGCAGCGCCCCCGCGGTGATGACCAGCATGGACAATTGGCGGGCCAGCAGGCCGGTCACGTCGCCCCGGCGCAGCTCGGCCGTGGGAGCCAGCGCGCGGTCGAGGTAGAACAGGTCGCCCAGCAGCGGCGTCTCGGCCGACGTGCCGCCGCCAACCAGCCCCACCGGCCGGCGGCGGACCGCCTCGTCCAGCAGCGCCACCGAGCCGGCGCCCGGCGCGCTGTCCAGCCGCAACGCCCCCAACTGGTTGCGGAGCTCGGGCGGCAGCGGCAGCGTGGCCTCGGCATCGGTGG
>CAXUHU010000055.1:0-7461 GCA_964250925.1 uncultured Acetobacteraceae bacterium | reverse complement strand
GGGGGGGGGGGGGCGGGCGGGGGGGGGGGGGGGCCGGGGGGGGGGGGGCGGCGGCGGGGGGGCCCCCGGCCGATATCAGCATCGGCGTGCGCGATAGGATGCGGCCATCATTGGTCTCGGCCAGCACGAATTCGGTGCGCGGCCGGTTGGCCGCGGTCTGGCGGAGATGCGCGGTGATCTGGTTCGGCGTGGCGGCCGCGCGCAGCAGCCTGGCCGGCATCCCCCCCCTAAGCAGAGTAACCCTGCCCCGACCGGTCAGCGCACGTGACAGGGCGGCATCCTGCGGTGCGGCGAGTCCGTCGCTGACATAGAACACAGGCCCGGAGCCCGCCACCGCGCGTGCGGCGGCGGCGCGATCGACCGGCCAGGGCTTCGGCTGCAGCGCGGCCAGGATCGGCCGCAGCACGGCGGCCGGCATCGGCGCGCTGCTGGAAGGGGCAGCCCCATCCGGCCCCGGCGCCGTGGTCAGCAGCGCTGCTAGACGCCCGGCACGCTCCAGCCGGTCCAGCACCGCACCGGCCGCGGCGAGGCGGGCCGCGAAGTCAGGGCCGGACGACCAGCCGTCGTCCATCACCAACAGCGCTGGGCCGCTTCCCGTGATCCCCAGCTGGTCGCCGGTCAGCACCGGCCTGGCCAGCCCCAGGATCACCAGCCCGGCAGCCGATATGCGCAACGCCAGCAGCCACCACGGCGTGCGGGCCGGCGTCTCCTCGGCCGGGCGCAGGTCGGCGAGCAGCCGGATCGCCGGGAAATCCTGCGCGCGGGGCGCCGGCGGCGTGGCGCGCAACAGCCACCACAGCACCGGCAGCGCCACCAGGGCAGCCAGGATCCAAGGTGCTGCGAAGATCATATCCAGGTCCGTCCGGCATCCAGCGCCGTCCACAACGCGAGCAGGGCGGCTTCGGGAGGGTGGTCGGTGCGGTGCGTGGCAAAGCCGAAACCGGCCGCCTCACAGATGGTCGCAAGGCCGGCCTGTTGGGCGGCCAGCGCCCCGCCATAGGCATCACGCATGGACTGCACGCGCGGGACCACCGATTCCGCTTCGCCCTCCAACCCGCGAAACCGCACCCGGCCGTCATAGGGAAGCGTGATTTCGGCGGGGTCCAGCACCATCAGCACATGGCCGCGCACCGGCAATGCGGACAGGCGCGACAAGCAGGCCTCGATGGCCGGCAGGGGGGTGAGAAAATCGCCGATCAGCACGGCGGCGGCGTGGCGCGGCATTGCGACCGGGCCGGGCAGCCCGTCGCCGCCCTGCGGCAATGCCTGCGCCGCACCGGCCAGTGCGCCGCGGCCAGTGAAGACCCGGCCGTCCACCCCCACCAGGCGTATCTGTTCGCCGGCGCGCGCCAGCAGCGCCGTCATCGCCAGCAACAGCAGTTCTGCCCGCTCCCGCTTCTCGGGCAGGGAGCGCGAGGACCGCCATGCCATGCTGGGCGAGGCATCGCGCCACAAGCAGACGGTCTGTGCCGCCTCCCACTCCATATCGCGCACATAGGCGCGGTCGGATTTGGCCGATTGCCGCCAGTCGATCCGGCTGGCCGCATCGCCTTCCACAAAGGGACGGAACTGCCAGAAACTGTCGCCGGTGCCGATCCGCCGCCGCCCGTGCACGCCCTGTGCAACGGTCGCGGCCACGCGATCGGCACTCACCATCAACGGCGGCAGGTGCGCCGCGAGGGCTTCGGCTCGATGGTGCATCACCATCCCTCCGCCTCGCTCCTCTCCCACCCGAAAGCCACTCCTCCTCGCATCCTGTGCGACCGCCTGGTGGACTCTTTTGGCGTCACCCAAGCCGCCCCACCAGCCGGTCGATGACCGACGGCAGCGCCACTCCCTCGGCGCGCGCGGAAAAACCGAGCGCCATGCGGTGGCGCATTACCGGCTGGGCCAGCGCGGCCACGTCGTCCAGGCTGGGGGATAGCCGGCCGTCCAGCAGGGCGCGGGCACGGGCGGCCAGCATCAGCGCCTGCGCCGCGCGGGGGCCGGGACCCCACGAGACGTGGCGGCGGACGCCCTCGTCATCGGCGGTGGCCGGCCGGGCGCCGCGCACCAGCGCCAGTATGGCATCGACCACGCGCTCGCCAACCGGCACCAGGCGAACCAGCGCCTGTGCGCGCATTAGGTCCTCGGCCGTCAGGACCGGGCGGGCCCTCGCCTGGTCGGCGCCTGTGGTGGCCAGCAGCATGGTGCGCTCGGCGGCGGCATCGGGATAGCCGATCTCCACCTGCAGCAGGAAACGGTCGAGCTGCGCCTCGGGCAGCGGGTAGGTGCCCTCCTGCTCGATCGGGTTCTGGGTGGCCAGCACGTGGAACGGGGCGGGCAGGGGGTGTTCCACGCCTCCCACCGCCACCTTGTGCTCCTGCATCGCCTGCAGCAGCGCTGATTGGGTACGCGGGCTGGCGCGGTTGATTTCGTCGGCCATCAGCAGCTGGCAGAAGATGGGCCCGGGTACGAAGCGGAAGCTGCGTCGGCCGTGCTCGCCCTCCTCCAGCACCTCGCTGCCGGTGATGTCGGCCGGCATCAGGTCCGGGGTGAACTGCACGCGCCGGCGGTCCAGCCCCAGCACCGTGCCCAGCGTCTCTACCAGCAGCGTCTTGCCCAGGCCCGGCACCCCCACCAGCAGCGCGTGGCCGCCGGCCAGCAGAGCCACCAGCGTCTGCTCCACCACATCGGCCTGGCCGAAGATCACGCGCCCGATCTCGGCCCGTGCGGCAGAGATAGACGCGACAAGCCGGTCCGCATCGGCAACCAAATTGTCCTGCACCGGAATTCCTGTTCGATCGAAGTGTGGACCCGCGTGGGCACCTTGCAACCGGGCCGGGCATACCGTCCAGCCACACCAAGGCGGCGCGGTTCAAAATTGGCGGCCGCACCATTACATACCGGCCAGACTGCTCCCTATATGCGTGGGATGCGAAGGAACAGCTTTTGGGCGGATAGCCTGCCGTGAACCGTATCCTCCTCTCGCCAAGCAACCCGATCGTGTTACCCGCCGAGCTGGAGATCCGACCCGGCCGCCCACGGCGCGCCCGGCAGGAATGCGGCGACATGCCGTTCCTGGTGCAGCGCGACGGCACCTGGCTGTACCGCGGCAGCCCGATCGGCCGCAAGGAACTGGTCTGCCTGTTCAGCAGCGTGCTGACCCGCGACCCGGCGGGCCACTACTACCTCGAGACCCCCGTCGAGCGTGGCCGCATCCAGGTCGAGGACACACCCTGGATCGCCGTTGAAATGGAGTGGAACCAGTGCAGCAGCGGCCGCAACCAGTGCCTCTCGTTCCGGACCAACGTGGACCAGGTGGTGACCGCAGGGCCCGATCATGCGTTGCGCGTGGCCCATAACGCACTGACCTGCGAGCCCGTGCCCTACATCCACATACGCGCCGGCCAGGGCGACTATCCGCTGGAAGCCCGCATCTCCCGCCCGGTGTACTACGAGCTGGTAGCCATCGCCGTGCCCGGCATGGTGGGCGGCCAGCAGAAGCTCGGGGTGTGGAGCTGCGGGGTATTCTTTCCGCTGGGCGACCTCGTGCCGGCCGACTCGCCAGACGAGTGAGTCCTGACGAGCTGCGTGTCCGCCTGGCCGGATTCGGCCCGGCTGGCGCGACACCGGATAGCGAACTGCCTTTGAGGCCCGACCTGGTCCCGGCCGCCGTGCTGGTCGGCATCGTCACGGGCCCGGCACCCGGCGTGGTGCTGACCAAACGCACGGCGCATCTACGCCAGCATTCCGGCCAGGTGAGCTTCCCCGGCGGCCGCATCGACCCGGGCGATGCCAGCCCGGAGGCGGCGGCGTTGCGCGAGGCGGCCGAGGAGGTGGGACTTGATCCCTCGCATGCCGAGTTGCTCGGCCGGTTGGGCGACTACGTGACCGTATCGGCCTATCGGGTTACGCCGGTGCTGGCCCTGCTCAGCCCAGGCTTCATCGCCCGGCCTTCCGCCCACGAGGTGGAAGCGGTGTTCCAGTTGCCGCTCGCCGTGCTGCTGGACCCGGCGGCACCGCAGCGCCGTCATACCGTGGTCCGCGGCGAGCAGCGCAGCATCTGGGTTTGGCCGCACCCCGAGCAGCACATCTGGGGAGCGACAGCGGCCATACTGGTCCATCTGGCCCAGCGGTTGCGCGGCGAGGGTGCAGCCCCGGCGGGCTTTGCCGGATCCTTGGCATAGGCTAGCGTTTCGGTTTGCAACCGCTCGAGAGCCCGCCAATGCAGCGCCGTACCGTCCTCGCCACCGGCGCAGTCCTGCTCGCGGCGGTGGCTTTCGTGGCCGTCAGGTCCGTCATCAGCCACCAGGCCGCCCATGCGGTGGATCAGGGCCTCAATCAACTCGTCGCAACGCTGCCGCCGGGCTACGCGGTCCGCCATGGCGCGGTCGCCGCCAACCCGATCACCAGTGCGCTGACGCTGCGCGACGTGGTGGTCACCAAGGACGGCGCCACGCTGGCCACGGCCGGCACCCTCACCGTATCGGGCGCCGACCGGCAGGCTTTGCAAGACGTGATCGACCCGGCCAGCTACAAGAATGGCCAGCCTGCCTGGACCGACCGGCGCTTGCTGATCGCCGATGCGTCGGCGGACGACGTGCATGTGATCCTGCCGGGCATCCCGCCGGACGACCTTACCATTCGCGCCGTCTCGCTGCACCGCCTGAGCGGCCGCCCGTTCATGATGCCGCCCACGCCGGAGAACCGGGCCCGCCCGCAATTCTGGGCCGACGTGGCGCTGGCGCTGCGGATGGATACGCTGCAGGGGCGCGATCTGGCGGCGGTCAGCCAAGCCGGCGCGCGCACCGTGGTCAGGGTCGGGTCCGATACGGTCAGCGACTATGACGGCGGCAAGGTGGGATCGCTGGCCGTCAAGGAGGTCACGCTGGACGGCGACGGCAAGCCGCGCGGCAAGCCGTTGCACGCGACCGCTTCGGCCTTCAACCTCAAGAACCTCGACCTGCGCGGAGCGCTTGAGGCCGTACGCCAGAGCGGCCGGGCCAGCCAGGGCCGGCTCGGCAAGACCGGCTACGATTCCGGCGACCTGTCGGGCGTGTCAATGCGTATCGAAGGCGGCCCGCAGGTCTCGCTGCACGATGCGCATGTCAGCCAGGCGATGTCCGATACGGGGCCGTCCGTGGGCCAGGGTTGGCTGCACGGCCTTACGTTCGCCCTTGGTCAAACGCCGGTGCCTGCCGGCAATGCGGCAGCGCTGGCCGCATTCGGGATGACGGCGCTGACGATGGACATCGACGCTGCGACCAGCATGGACAAGGCCAGCCGCAGCGGCGACGTGCGCGAGGCGATCGTGCTGCGCGACCTGGCCACGTTGCATGTCCAGGGCGCCTTCTCCGGCTTCGACAACGCGCTGGCCAGTCCGTCGCAGCCCCTGGCCGCCGTCCTGGCCACCACGATCGATCATGCCAGCGTGGTCTTCGAAGACCACAGCCTGATCGGCCGCCTGATCGCCGTAGCCGCCGCCCAATCCCATACCACCCCGGACATGGTGCGTTCGCAATTGGCCATGCCGGTGGTCTCTCTGGGACTGATGCTGCCCGACCAGCCCGACGCCTCCGACCAACTGACCAACTTCATCAATCATCCTGGCACGCTGACGATTGCGATCACGCCGCCCCAGAAAGTGACGATCGCCGACATTGCCCAGGCGCCGCTGCCCGAGCGCGCCCACCTCCTGGGCGTGCACATCACCTCCAAGGTCCAGTGAGCCGCGGCCGGCGGCCGTCGGCCGGCAGGCGTTTGACACCGCAAACAGCGGCCCCTTATCTGCGTTAACGGTCACGCCACCCCAAGAAACAGCGGCAGAAACGATGAAGCTCCTGGTCCCCGTCAAGCGGGTTGTCGATTACAACGTGAAGGTGCGGGTGAAATCCGACCAGACGGGCGTGGAACTCGCTGGCGTGAAGATGGCGATGAACCCGTTCGACGAGATCGCCATCGAGGAGGCGGTCCGCCTGAAGGAAAAAGGGTTGGCCACCGAGATCGTCGTGGTGTCGATCGGTGTGGCCGCCTGCCAGGAGACGATACGCACCGCGCTCGCCATGGGGGCCGACCGCGGCATCCTGGTGGAGACCGACGTGTCGCCCGAGCCGCTGGCGGTGGCCAAGATGCTGCGCGCGCTGGTCGACAAGGAGAAGCCGGGCCTGGTGCTGATGGGCAAGCAGGCGATCGACGACGACATGAACGCCACCGGCCAGATGCTGGCCGCCTTGCTGGGCTGGCCGCAGGGCACGTTCGCCAGCAAGGTGACCATCGAGGGTGAGACCGCGACGGTGACGCGCGAAGTGGACGGCGGGCTGGAGACCGTGGCGCTGACCCTGCCCGCGATCGTGACGGCCGACCTGCGGCTGAACGAGCCGCGCTACGCGAGCCTCCCCAACATCATGAAGGCGCGCAAGAAGCCGATCGAGACGATGAAGCCGGCCGATCTCGGCGTTGACCCGGCGCCCCGCCTGACCACGTTGAAGGTCGTGGAGCCGCCCAAGCGGACCGCTGGCCGCAAGGTTGGGTCGGTCGCCGAACTGGTCGACAAGCTGCGCACCGAAGCCAAGGTCATCTGATATGATGATCGTTTCACATAAGGTCATTTGAGTTGACCGCTTCACCTGGGGTGATCTGACATGTCCGTGCTGGTTTTGATGGATCACGAGAACGGCTTGCTGAAGCAGCCTTCGCGCAGCGCGGTGGCAGCCGCAGCCAAGCTGGGCGAGGTCCATGCACTGGTCGTGGGCTACAAGGTGGAGGCAGCTGCCCAGGCTGCCGCCAAACTGCCTGGCGTGTCGAAGGTGCTGCACGCCGACGCGGCCGGTTACACCCATGCGCTGGCCGAGCCGCTGGCCGCGCTGCTGGTGGCACTCGCACCAAACTACACGCACCTCCTCTCGGCCTCGACGGCGACCGGCAAGAACGTGATGCCCCGCGTGGCCGCTCTGCTCGACGTACAGCCGATCAGCGACATCGCAGGTGTAGAGGACGCCGACACCTTTGTGCGTCCGATCTATGCCGGCAACGCGCTGGCGACGGTCAAGTCGTCGGACGCCAAGAAGGTGATCACGGTGCGCGCGGCCAGTTTCGACCCGGTGCCGGCCGAGGGCGGCCATGCCACGATCGAGGACGTCACCGACGCCGGCAACACCGGCTGTTCGCGCTTCGTGTCGGCCGAGCTGTCCAAGAGCGAGCGGCCGGAGCTCACCGCCGCCCGCGTGGTCATTTCCGGCGGCCGCGGCATGCAGAACGGCGAGAATTTTCACCTGCTCGACCCGATTGCCGACAAGTTGGGCGCCGCTGTGGGCGCGTCGCGCGCGGCGGTCGATGCCGGCTACGTGCCCAACGACTATCAGGTGGGCCAGACCGGCAAGATCGTGGCACCCGAGCTCTACGTGGCCATCGGCATCTCCGGCGCCATCCAGCATCTGGCCGGCATGAAGGACAGCAAGATCATCGTCGCCATCAACAAGG
>CAXUHU010000054.1:0-21937 GCA_964250925.1 uncultured Acetobacteraceae bacterium | reverse complement strand
CCGGGCCGGATACCGAGATCGTCGGCGGTTCGGCTACGAGGCGAGCCAGTCATCGATCAGGCGGCGGGCGATGGACATGTCCGGGGGGAGGACGAAGCCGTCCGGCGTGCGGAGCTGGTCGCGGGTGAACCAGTGCGCTTCCACCAGCTCGTCCCTGTCTATGGTGATGGCGTCGTTGTGGGCCTCAGCGGTGAAGCCCAGCATGATGCTGGCAGGGAAAGGCCAAGGCTGGCTGGACCGGTAGGCGACGTGGCCCACATGCACCCCGGCCTCCTCGAACACCTCGCGGGCTACGGCTTCCTCAAGCGATTCGCCCGGTTCGACGAAGCCGGCCAGGGTCGTGAACACGCGCCAGTCGCGGAAGCGCGCGGGCTGGCCGAGCAGCACGCGGTCGCCATGGGTGACCAGCATGATCACGGCCGGATCGGTGCGCGGAAAATGGTGCGCGCCGCAGCCGGTGCAGGCCAGCACGTGGCCGGCCGATTGCGCCGTGCAGGCGGCGCCGCAGGTGCTGCAGAAGGGGTGGCGCGTGCGCCAGTGCATTAGGCCGCGGGCATGGGCCAGGATGGCGGCGTCAGCTCCAGGCAGTATGCTGCCAATCCGACGCAAATCTTCGAACCGGCCCCGGTGCCCGGCCGGCAGCGGATCGTCCAGGCTGCTGAGGTCGAGGGCGACGGTGGCCTGCCCGTCATGCTGCCCCAGCACGGCCCAAGCCACGCGCGACAGATGGGCGCGTGCAGCGCCCGGCTCCATCGGGCACGCGACAGGACCGGTCTGGCCGTCGATCAGGGAGCGCTGCCGCCAGACGGGCACGAACACCGTGCCGGGCGCTTCGAGCTGTGCCCGGACCCAGCCTTCGTCCTTGCGGAAGGCATCCATTCGATCGAGCGGACTGCCGGCAAAGCAGTTAGGTCTATACGGATGGACTGGCTGCATGGGCGGTTCTTGCCAGCCATCCGATTGATGAACAAGGCGAAGCGCCCGGCACCGCCGTGCCGGGCGCTTCGTGCAGCGCTCGGTTAGACGGCCGGCTTATACGGCGCGGACGCGACGGTGCCAGTGCTGGAGGTACCGGTGCCGGTCGTGCCGCTCAACGTGGTGCCGGTTGTGGTGGTCGTCGTAGCCGCCGCCGGCTCCTTGGTGATCTCCACGTCTTCGCGGCGAACCGTATCGCGCACCGTCTCAGTGCGATCCGCACCCTCCTTGTGAATCACCACTTCCTCGCGGACATGGGCTTGCTTGCCAACGACGGCCTCCTCGGCCGTTTCAGTCATCTCGATAACCTTGTCGGAGAAATCCGTGCCGCCGACCGCGCGGCCATCGGTCACCGGACGGCGCTCGATGGTCACCGTCTCGCTGTGCAGGTTCACCGACTCCTCGACCGGCGTCTCGACGACATAGCGGCGCACACGGGTGGTGCCGCGGTTGACCATGCGCTTGCCGACGACCAATTGCTCCTCGGACAGTTGAAGCTTGTCCGGTTCCGCGGTCGCCTGGGCCAGCGTACCTGTGGACGACACCGCGCCGGCCTTGCTGGCCGTCGTTGCCGCCGTCGCCGTGCTGGCACCGTAGCTGGCGGCGCGCTCGTCGATGTCGATCGGGTTGTGGCGCTCCAGAATGTCGAGCACCTGGGTGAGGTGCTGCTCGCTGCCGCGGATCGTCACCACGGTGGATCCGCTCTGCAGGCTGCGATCGTACACGGTCGTGTCGTGGCCGTAATCCGGCTCGGCGCCGAACAGGTTGGCCCAAAAGCCCTTGTCGTTGCCCGGTTGCGTTGTGGTCGATGCGGATGTCGTCATCGAGCCAGTGGAGCCAGCGCCCGAGCCGGCATGCTGGGAGATGGCGCTCGACGGCACGCCGGCGCTCTCCAGGTCTCGCACGGCGGCAGCTGCGTGGTCGGCCGTGTCGAACACGGCGACGATCGTCTCTTCGTTCATGATAGTTGTTCCTCTAACGTTCTAGATTGGTTGGCTGCGGTCCGTTCCACCTTGGCCTGCTGTTCGCGCAGGATCACGGTCTGCTGGTGCCGCTCCTGCGTGCGCACGCGGGTAAGGCGGATCTCTTCCTTCAACACCAGGCGCCGCTCGACCACGAGGACTTCCTCGACCACCGGAATGATGGTGGTATCGCCTTCCTCACGCACGTCCGGCACCCCAGACACCGTGCGCCCGATCGCCACGCGCTCGATCTCCACCCGCTCCCGAGCGAGCATCTCGTCGACGATGTGTTCGTGCGACTTCGTCTCCAGCCGAACGCGCACAGTGCCAAGCACGGTGTCACGCTTGGTCACCGTCAGATCTTCCGCGTGCAGCGGGATGATCATCTCCGACCGGTCGGGGACGTTTGTCGTGTCGGGTACGTCCTGCGTGGTCATGGCAGCCAAGACGCCCACGGGCGCCAAAGGTCGCCAAAGAATGTTGCGCTCTCGGCAACGTGACAGCGGCGGGTTGCGGGCTCAACCCTCCGGCTGGCGCCGTTCCAGCACGTCCAGGGCAAGCCGGGTCGCGCGGGGCGGATGCACGACGCGGCAGCCGGGTTCCTCGCTGGGCACGTGATCCTGCGTCTTGAGGCTGAGGCTCGGATTGTAGAAGGGGTCGCCCGCCCGCAGCAGGCTGCCCCAGCGCTCGATCATGTGCTGCGTGTCTTCCGGATGGAACACCTGCTTGGTCTGGCTGCGGGTTGCCGACTCGTAATGATACAATATCGTGGCACCGTCGTAGAGGACTCGCAGGCCGGCCGCCCTGATGCGCAGGCACAGATCGGTGTCGTTGAAGCCGATGCCGAACACCGGGTCGAAACCTTGGATCGCCTCGAACACGTCGCGACGCATCATCAGGCAGGCCGCAGTCACGGCAGAGTAGTCGCGTACCGAGGTGAGCGCGCAGTTGTAGCCCAGGTTGCGACGCCCCCGCTGGTCCAGGAACACGTCCTGGAACTTGAGCGCGTGCTCGGCGGAGTCGTTGAAGCCCAGCACCACGCCTGCGTGCTGCACCGTGCGATCCACATACATCAGCAGCGGGCCTACCGCACCCACGTCGCGCCGCGCTGCCAGCCGCCGCATGCGGTCGAGCCAGCCATCCATCGTCGCTTCCACGTCGTTGTTGAGGAACAGCACGAAGGCGGCATCGCCGCCATGGGCGGCCACGGCCGCGTTGTTCATGGCCGAGAAGTTGAACGGGCCGTCATAGGGCATCACCGTGTGGCGCTGCGCCAGCTCCGCCAGGTAGGCGCGCGTGGCAGGGTCGTCGGACGCGTGGTCGATCACCACCAGGTGGTAATCGACGCCTTTGCTGGTGCGCTCGATGGAGTCCACCGCCATGCGCAGCAGCTCCCGGCGGTTCTTCGTCGGTATCACGATCAGAACGCGGCCCGGCGCCTCCGGCCAATCCACGCGGAACTGGTTGAACCAGACGCCCGGCGAGACCACGGCGCCGGTCCGCAGCCGGTCGAGGTGGCGCTGTAGGGCGCCGGCCGTGGCGTTCATGACAGCATCCTGCTTGGCGTGGCCGGTGCTGCCGCCATGGGTGCGCCAGCGGTAGAGCACGGCCGGCACGTGGGCCACCGTGCCGGAGGCCTCGATCATGCGGAGCACGAAATCGACATCCGCCGAGATCGCCATACCTTCGTCCCAGCCGCCGATGGCGCGCGCGGTGGCGGTGCGGGCGCAGATGATGTGCACGAAATAGGGGTGGCTGAGGTAGTAGTCGTGGCTGAAGGCCGGGCGCAGGCGCAGTTCGGTGATCGCCTCGATGTTGTCCGTGGTCTGTGCTTCGTCGCTGTAGAGCAGGTCGGCGCCGGTGATCCGTGCCGCGCGCAGCAGCTGCCAGACCGCATCGGGTTCCAGCCGGTCGTCGTGGTCGAGGAACGCCACGTGGTCGTAGGTCGCCGCGCGCAGGCCGTAGTTCACCCCGCGCGCGATGCCGACGTTGCTGGCCGAGCGAAGCACGCGGATGCGGGGGTCGCGGGCGGCGTAGCCGGCCAATATTTCGGCCACATGCGGGGCGCTCGACCCGTCATCGACGCAGATCAGCTCCCACGCGTCGCAGAACTGGGCGCGCACGCTCTCCAGCGCCTCGATCAGCCAGGCGCGCGGGGTGTTGTACACCGGCATGATCAGGCTGATGCCCGAGCCGCCAGCACGGCGATTGAGCGCGCGCTTCAGCCGGGGCAGCACGCCGGCGGGCAGATCCTGGCGCCGGCGCAGGAAGCGCCGCATGTTGGCGTTAATGGAGACACGGCGCGGCGAACCGGGCAGGATCTGGTTCGTGCCGGCTATGCGGACGTGCACCTCCTCGTCCATCAGCCGCTCGAACTGGCCCGCCAGGTCTATCTTGAAGGCGCACAACCCGCCGTTCAGGCCGGCGTCCAGCAGGTCTCCGCGGAACTGCATGGCCGCGGCACTGCCCAGCACCTCGCCGCCCGGCCCCACCACCTCCACCAGCACCGGCACGTCCGGCTGCGCGCGGTCCAGCGCCCAGCCATGCGCGGCCATGCCGTGCAGCGTGTCGAAGCTGCCGATCAGGCCAGGCACAGGATCGACATGCACGGGGCTGCCCGCCAGTTCGGTGCGCCCGCCCGCCAGCCGCACGGCGATGCGCCGCGGCGCGGACGGGTCCGGGTGGTCGGGCAGGCGGGCGGAAAACCCGCATCTGTTCCGCCCGAGCTTGAGGGCTGCGATGTCCGGCCGGCTCTCGCCGGCGCCGAGCGTCGCCACGACCCGCGCATCGACCACGATGTCGAGCTTCACCGGGCGGTTCGGCTGGGCCAGTTCGACCGCCCAGCCCTCTACATGGTGCGGGCTGGCGGCGTCGAGGCAGCCGATGAAGCCCAAGCCCTCCGGCGTCAGCGTCAGCAGCGGCCCGGGCAGCAACAAGCCGCCCACCCGCGGCTGCACCGTGAGTGCCTCGTGCGGGCGCAGCAGGGCGTGAACCGGGATGCGGAAGCGCCAGGTGGACGCGTTGGCGGCGTCGCGCTGCGCCACCGCCTGCGCGACCAGCCGGTCGCCCGCCAGCCACTCCACGCCGATGTCGGGCGTCATGAAACGGGCAGCGGTGAACGCGCCGGTCAGGTAGGGGCCATCGTTGCCTGCCTCTATCATCGACAGCGCGTAGGTGTCGCCCAGCGGCCGGGGCAGGCCCAGCAGGCTTTCGCCGTGCGGCAGCGCCAGGATGTCCAGCTGTTGGTGGACGAAGTCGCGGGGCAGCGCGAAGCTGAACAGCCTGGTCTTGCGCGGCCCGTCCTCGAGCCCGCAAGTGCCGTGCACGGTGCCGTCCAGCACGATGGCGACCCTGGCCACCTCGGGCCGTCTGCCCGCAAGCCGCAGCGAGCCCTTGATCACGCCAGCCGGCAAGACAGCCAAATGGAGTTCTTGGGCAGCTGCGCGTCGTGTCATCAATTCAGGCTTACCGGCGCGCCATGCTGGCGCAATAGATAATCGCTGCGTGCAAATTTGGCGCCCCGAATAACCTCAGGTTGCACTTGAAACGATCGTCGGCTGGAGTGCATAGAGGCTGCAGCAAGACTGCAGCAATTTCGGGTGATTTTGGCGGGATGCGGATACTTCTTACCGGCGGTTGCGGCTTCATCGGCTCTGCGGTCGTCCGGCACGTGTTGCGCACCACCGGCCATACCATCGTGAACGTGGACAAGATGACCTATGCCGCCTCGCTCGATGCGCTCGAGGAAGGGCAAGGCCACGCCAGGCACCGGCTGGTGCGCGCCGACATTGCCGATGGCGAGGCGATGCGCCGGGTGTTTGCCGAGGTACGGCCGGACGCGGTGATGCACCTGGCGGCCGAAAGCCATGTCGACCGCTCCATCGACGGGCCGGCCGATTTCATCCGGACCAACGTGGTGGGCACGTTCGCCGTGCTGGAGGCGGCGCGCGCCTATTGGGGCGGGCTGGCCGACGGCCCGCGCACGTCGTTCCGGTTCCATCACGTATCGACCGACGAGGTGTTCGGGGCGCTGGGCGCGGGCGACCCGCCGTTCACCGAATCCACGCCGTACGACCCGCGCAGCCCTTATTCGGCGAGCAAGGCGGCGTCCGACCACCTGGCGCGCGCCTGGATGCACACCTATGGGCTGCCGGTGATCGTCAGCAACACGACGAACAATTACGGCCCCTGGCAATTCCCCGAGAAACTGATCCCGCTGGTAGTGCTGAACGCGCTGCACGGCGAGCGGCTGCCGGTGTACGGCGACGGGTTGAACCAGCGCGACTGGCTGTATGTGGACGACCACGCCGAGGCGCTGCTGGCCGTGCTGGAACGCGGGGCGCCCGGCCAGACCTACGCGATCGGTGCGGGGCAGCCGCGTGCCAACATCGACGTGGTGCGCGGCATCTGCGCCGTCCTGGACGAGCTGGTGCCGGACCCGTCCGGCGCGCGGGCGCGGCTGATCACCTATGTCAGCGACCGTCCCGGTCACGATTTCCGCTACGAGATCGATGCGCGGCACGCCCGCGCGGCGCTGGGATGGGCCGCCGCGCATGATTTCGAGAAGGGCTTGCGCCGGACCGTGGCCTGGTATCTGGACAACCGGCAATGGTGGCAAGGCATACGAGCCGAGCGCTATGCCGGCCACCGCCTGGGCACCGCCGCGTGAGGGAAGGCCTATGAACATGAAGGGCATCGTGCTGGCGGGCGGGTCCGGCACAAGGCTGCACCCGGTCACGCTCGGCACGTCCAAGCAGCTGCTGCCGGTGTACGACAAGCCGATGATCTACTATCCGCTGACCGTGCTGATGCTGGCCGGCATACGCGACATCCTGATCATCTCCACGCCGGACGACCTGCCGCAGTTCCGCCGCCTGCTGGGCGACGGCGCTTCGCTGGGCTTGCGGTTCACCTATGCCGAACAGGCCAGACCGGAAGGGATCGCCCAGGCGTTCCTGATCGCCGACGGGTGGCTGGCCGGCCAGCCCTGTGCGCTGGTGCTGGGCGACAACCTGATCTTCGGCGAGCACCTGTCGGCCGCCTTCCGCGCCGCCGCGTTGCGGCCGGAAGGGGCAACCGTGTTCGCCTACCAGGTGCGCGACCCGGAACGCTACGGCGTGGTGCATTTCAGCGAGGCGGGGCACCCGCTCGACATCGTGGAGAAACCGGCGGTGCCCCCCTCGGCCTGGGCGGTGACGGGGTTGTATTTCTACGATGCGCGGGTGACCGAGTTCGCGCGCGCGGTCAAACCCTCGGCACGCGGCGAACTGGAGGTCACCGATCTCAACCGCATGTATCTCGAGGAAGGCAGCCTGACGGTGGAGCGGCTGGGCCGCGGCTGCGCCTGGCTCGATGCCGGCACGCCGGACAGCCTGCTGCAGGCGGCCAGCTTCGTGCAGACCATCCAGTCCCGTCAGGGCATGCTGGTCGGCTGCCCGGAGGAGGTCGCCTACCGCATGGGTTTCATCGACGCATCCACCCTGCACGGACACGCCCGGCGCCTCGGCAAGACCGACCTCGGCCGCCTGCTCAGGGACGTGGCCAACGGCGTCCACGCATGAAGGTCGAGGAACTGGGCATTGCCGGCGTGAAACTGATCACGCCGGCGCGCCACGGCGACGACCGGGGCTACTTCTCCGAAACGTATTCAGCGCCACGCATGGCCGAGGCGGGCATTCCCCATGCGTTCGTGCAGGACAACCAGAGCTTTTCGCGCGCCCTGGGCACGGTGCGCGGCCTGCACTGCCAGGTGGCGCCGTTCGTCCAGGGCAAGCTGGTGCGCGTCCTGCGCGGCGCGATCTGGGACGTGGCAGTGGATGCGCGCGCCGGCTCGGCCAGCTATGGGCGGTTTGCCGCCGTCCACCTGTCGGCGGAAAACGGCAGCCAGCTTTGGGTGCCGCCGGGCTTCCTGCACGGCTTCTGCACCACCGCCCCCGACACCGAGATCGCCTACAAAGTGACGGCGCGCTACGACCGTGCAGCCGAGCGGGGGGTGATCTGGACGGATCCCACCCTGGCGCTGCCGTGGCCGGTAACCCGATCGGCCGCCGCCCTGTCGGACAAGGACCAGACGCTGCCCGGCTGGGAGGCAGCCCTCGGCTGGTTCGCCGCTTGACCATCATGGTCACCGGCGGCAGCGGCCAGCTCGCCGGCGCCCTGGCGCGCGCGCGGCCCGCCTGGCTGCACCCCGCCGGGTTGCGAGTGGTGGGCCGCCCCGCCTTCGATTTCGACCGGCCGGAGACGATGCTGCCCACGCTGCAAGCCGTGCGGCCGTCGGTGGTGGTCAACGCCGCGGCCTGGACGGCGGTGGATGCGGCGGAGACGGAGCAGGCTGCCGCCGACCGCGCCAACCACCTCGGCCCCGCGCTGCTGGCACGACACTGCCGGGCCCTGGGTGCGGCCCTGGTCCATGTCTCCACCGACTACGTCTTCGACGGTCTGAAGGGTGCCCCCTACGGCGAAGCCGATCTCCCCAGCCCCACCGGCGTGTACGGCATCACCAAGCTGGCCGGCGAGCGGGCGGTGCTGGCGGCCCATCCGGATGCGGTGGTCCTGCGCACGTCGTGGGTCTATGCGCGCGCCGGCCGCAACTTCGTGCGGACGATGCTCAACGCGGCCAGTCGGGCGCCGGTGCTGCGCGTGGTGGCCGACCAAGTCGGTTGCCCCACGAATGCCGACGACCTGGCCGAGGCCGTGCTGGGAGTGAGCCGCGCGCTGTGCGGCGGCGGGCGCGGCCTGGGCGGCGTCTATCACGCGGCAGGGCAGGGTGCGGTCAGCTGGCACGGTTTCGCCCAGGCGATCTTCGCCGAGGCCGGGCGTCACGGCTGGCCGCAGCCGGATCTGCAAGCCATTACAACAGCCTATTGGCCGACCGCGGCGCGCCGCCCGCCCGATTCGCGGCTGGACTGCACCAGGCTCCACGAAACGTTCGGGCTGCGCCTGCCGGCCTGGGAGCAAAGCCTGCGCCCGGCGGTGGCGGCCATGTGTGCGCCCGCGCCAGCCGACGCTTGCGCACCCTAGGAGCGGCGGATGCACATACAGACGAGCGTCGCCATCCTGCTGTCCACCCGCAACGGCCTGCCCTACTTGGGCGAACAGCTCGACAGCCTGCTGACCCAGTCGCACGGCGACTGGCAGATCTACTGGCGCGACGACGGCTCCGACGACGGCACGCAGGCGCTGATGCGCGACTTCGCCGGGGCTGCGGGCGCCGGGCGCGTGGTGGATATGAACGACAATGCCGGCCATGTCGGCATCCTGGCCAGCTTTCTCGCCCTGCTGCGCCGGGCGCCGCGCGACCGGATCGTGGCGTTCGCCGATCAGGACGACGTATGGCTGCCGGAGAAGCTGGCCCGCGGCGTCGCTGCCCTGCAAGGGGTGCCCGCGTGCCGGCCGGCGCTGTATTGCGCCCGCCAATACGTGGTCGCCCAGGACCTGCGTCCGATCCGCACGAGCGCGCACGCCTCGGGGACGCTCGGTTTTCCGGGGTCGATGACGCAGAACGTCGCGACGGGCTGCACCGTCATGCTGAACCAGAATGCCGCCGCCTTGCTGGCCGACGCGCAGGAGCCGGACCAGACGCTGCACGATTGGTGGTCCTACGTGCTGGTCTCGGCCGCCGGCGGACAGGTGCTGGCCGACGACGAGCCGACCGTGCTCTACCGCCAGCACGCCCGCAACGCCGTGGGCGTGCCCCGCTCGGGCCGCCGCCGGGCATGGGCCGCGCTGTGCCGCGGCCCCGGCGCCTTCATGCACACGTTCCGCGCCCACATGGCCGCGCTGGAGGCCCAGCAGGAGCTGCTGACGCCGGAAGCGCATCGCGCGCTGCGACTGATCTCGGCCGGTCTGCACGATGGCTGGATCAGGCGGCTGCGGGCCCTGGCCCAACCCGGCCTCGCCCGTCAAAGCTGGGCGGAGACGCAGATGTTCCGGTTGTGGTTCATGCTGGGGTGACGAACCGGGCGACGCCCGCGCGGCTTCGTCCATGGCCGGGCCACGCGCGGGCGATGCGGCGCCACAAGGCACTCCGGGGTTGGGGAACTGGTGGACCGCCTGGATCACCACCGAGCCTTCGCCCACGCCCGAGGCGACGCGCTTGACCGAGCCCGACCTGGCATCGCCTACGGCGAAGATGCCGGGCAGCGTCGTGGCGTAGGGCGAGGCGAGCGCACGGCGTCCTCCCCAGCCCCCGTTTTGACAACGCGGCCCGGGATCGATGGCGTTCAACGTTGCGCATGCAGAGCGATCACGGCCTGCGGCAGCGCACGAACCACCCACGCGCGCCGCACGTGCAGATTGTGCGCCATCCATGTTACAGGCGGGCCAGCCTTGAGGAGTGCTGAGCCTACATGCCGGACGAGGACGCGTTCGACGCGGAGAATTTCCCCGAAGAACTCTATCTGACGGCGTTCGGCGATGTGCGGCGGGCGGTTGTCGCGGGCGCTTTCGGCAACGGTTTCCAGCATTACCTGGCGTTCGGCCGGACCGAGATCAAGGCCGGCACGCGCCACTCGCCGTTCCAGGGCGGGCCGCCCGGCCTGCTGCAATCGGTTCTGCCGGCGGCAGGCCTGGGCGGGCCCGTGCCGGCCTCGCCGCCGCCGCTGCACGCCACGGCTTCGGATGCGGCGATCCCCTACCTGCCGCCCCCGCCTTTGGACCTGCCGGCCGCCCCAGCCGGCGAGCGCTTTTCCGAGGCGCTCTATCTGGCGCTCAACCCGGAGGTGGCGGCACTGGTGCAGGAGGGCGCGTTCGCCAGCGGCCAGGCGCACTGGCTGGCCGTGGGACGGGCGGAGGAGGAGGCGGGGCTGCGGCCGAGCATGACGCTGGACGCCCTGTATGCCGACGCAACGCCGCCCGGCACCGGTTGCGCGGTGGACGCCAGCGACTTCGACGCGGGAAGCTACTGCCTGCTCTACCCCGATGTGCGGCAGGCGCTGGGCAGCGATCCGCACGCCGCCAGGAATCACTGGATACACCACGGACGGTTCGAGGGCCGCGTGGGCAGCGGTGTGGCTCCCTACCGGGACTGGCAGGCGCGGCCGGCCCAGCTGTTGGCCAAGCCGTTCGGCATCGACGTGTTCGGCCCGTTTGCCGCCACCAGCGGCCTGGGCACGGCGGCGCGCGGCCTGCTGCGCGCCATCGAAAGCGTGGGCATCGCCACCGAGCTGCATCCGTTCGACGTGAGCCGTGGCGCACCTCGGATCACGCCAGCCGAGCGCGCACACCGGCCCGGCTACCGTTGCAACCTGCTGCTGGCCAATGCCGACCAGATCGCGCAGCTGACATCGCTGTATCCGACCGGCCATTTCGACGACGCCTACAACATCGCCGTCTGGGCCTGGGAACTGGCAGCGTTCCGGCCGGACTGGTACATGAGCTTCGCGCCGGTCGACGAGGTGTGGACCAACAGCCAGTTCGAGCTGGACAGCATCGGCGCGATCGCGCCGGTTCCGGTGCACAAGATACGCCTGCCGGTAGAGGTTCAGCCGGCCGATCCGGCGCAGGGCCGCGCGCTGTTCGGCATCCCGCGCGACCGGCTGGTGTTCCTCGTCGCCTTCGACGTCGGCAGCACCAGCGCGCGCAAGAACCCCGGCATGGTGATCGATGCGTTTCGCGAAGCCTTTGCCGGTGACGAGAACGTTTTTCTGGTCATCAAATTTCATTCGCTATCCGTGGAGCCCGCCATCACGCGGCAGCTCACGCGCGCGCTGCGCGGCGCAGACAACGTTCTGGTCATGGCTGACCTGTTGTCGGAGCACGACATGGCGCTGCTGCGTGCCGCTTGCGACGTGTTCGTCTCGGCGCATCGCAGCGAGGGCTTCGGCTTGAACATCGCCGAGTTCATGGCGCTGGGTAAGCCCGCGATCGCCACCAGCTACTCCGGCAACCTGGAGTTCTTCGACGCCAGCGTGGGATTTCCCGTCGAGCACGGGTTGACGGAGGTGGAGGCGCAGGCCGGCCCGTACATGCCGCATTACGTGTGGGCCGACCCCAGCAAGGATTCGCTCGTCGCGCAGTTCCGCCAGCTTTATCAGGATCAGGCGGGCGCCTGGGCGCGGGGCCGGCTGGCCGCGCAGCGCATGCGCACGCAATTCAGCGCCGGCCAGATCGGCCAGGAGATACGTGCGCGCCTGCACGCCATAGGGTTGTCGGCGGAGCGGCCGCCGCTGCTGCACTGGGTCGGCCGGACCCGCGGGCTGGTGGGTGCCGCGCCCTTGGCAACGCTGGACGCCGCGCAGCGCCACGCCGTCGCGGCCCTGGGGCAGCGACGGCCGGTGATCAGCCTGATCGTGCCCGTCCATAACGTCCCAGCCGCGTGGCTCGAGGCGTGCGTGCTGTCGGTGGCCCGGCAAAGCTACCCGTTCTGGGAGCTGTGCCTGTGCGACGACGCCAGTACCGACGCCGGCACGCTGGGCGTTCTGGCGCGGCTTCAGGGGATCGATCCGCGTATCAGGATACGCCGCTCGGCGCGCAACCTGGGCATCGCTGGCGCCTCGAACCTTTGTGCGGAGATGGCCACCGGCGCCTTCATCGCCATGCTCGACCACGACGACACGATCCACCCGGACGCGCTGCTGGAAGTGGCGCGCGCGCTGTTCACCGACGCCGGCATCGACGTAATCTACACCGACGAGGACAAAATCGATGCGCAGAACCAACGCATCGACACGTACCACAAGCCGGACTGGTCGCCCGAGCACCTGGAATCGGTGATGTACGTCCTGCACCTTCTGGTGGTGCGCAAGAAACTGTTCCTGGAGCTGGGCGGCTTTCGCAACGACTATTCCGGCGCACAGGATTACGACCTGATGCTGCGCCTGTCGCGCCGGACGCAGAACATCCACCACATCGCGCGCGCGCTGTATCACTGGCGTGCGGTGGAAGGCTCGTCGGCGGCCGTGGTCGATGCCAAACCTTACGCGCTGCGCGCAGGCTTCCGGGCGTTGCAGGACCATGTGGCGCAGAAGCACGGCGCGCGCGCCTGGGTGGAAGAAGGCCTGCTGCCCGGCACGTTCCGGGTACGGCGCAAGATACTCGGCAACCCGCGCGTCTCCCTGCTGATACTGACCAACAATGCCGAGCTGGAGCTGCCGGGGCGCGGACGCTTCCACATGGTCGATAACTTGGTCGACAGCATCCTGCGCCGTACGGCCTACCGGAACTACGAGGTGGTGGTGGTCGATAACGGCAAGCTGGCCGCCGGGCAGACCGACCGCTTCCGGTCGCTCGGCGTGCGGGTGGAGAACTACTCCGGCACCGTCGTTCCGTTCAATTACGCGTCCAAGGCGAACTTCGCCCTGCGGGTTTGCCGGACCGAGCAGCTGGTGATGCTGAACGACGACATGGAGGTGATGAGCGAGGATTGGCTGACCAGCCTGCTCGAGCTCTCGCAGGACCCCGAGGTGGGCGCAGTCGGCGCCCGCCTGCTGCATGCCGACGGCTCCGTCCAGCATGTCGGCTGCGTGGTCGGCGTGAACAACGGCATCGCGCACGTCTATCACTCCTTCCCCGGCGACTTCGTCGGCTATAACGGTTTCACCCACCTGATACGCAACTATTCGGCGGTGACCGGCGCGTGTTTCGCCACGCGAAAGAGCGTGATCGCGCAGGCCGGCGGGTTCGACGAGACGTTCGCGATCGACTTCAACGACATCGACCTGTGCCTGCGGATCATCGAGGGCGGCTACCGCATCGTCTATACCCCTTACTGCTCGCTGTATCATTTCGAAGGCGCTTCGGCCAAGCGGGTGACCCAGAACGCCGACGAACGCCGGCGCTTCGTCGCACGCTGGGCGCGCTACATGGACAACGATCCTTACTTCAACCCGAACTTCTCCAGGAGCCGGTTCGATTTCACCGTTGCCTGAGCCTGTCCCGGCCGATCACGCGCCGGGCCTCTCCGGCCGCGCGGCAGTGCTGATCGACGTCGATTTCGGCAGCGCCGGCAACAGCGGCGCCTATGTCCTCGACGGTTGGGCGGAGGCCGAGGCGCATCATCGCTGGACATGGGGGTGCGAGAGCCGAATGTGGCTGCCCGTCGCTGATCCCGGCCCCGATTGCGTTCTGGTGATCAATGCTACGCCATGCCGCCATCCGCCTTGCCTGACCGGCCAGATGGTGATGGTGTCCATCGATGACCGGCTGCTTGCCACCGTCGCGTTCTCGGCGCTGCAGGTGGTGGCGTTCAGGTTTCCGCGCGGGCTGGCTGGCACCGGCGGCGGCGCGGCACTCGGCATCACCCACCTGAGTGCCGCCGTGCCCCGTGCGCCGGAACAACGGCGGCACGGCCGGCCGCTCGGGCTGATGATGCACCGCCTGCGCGTGTTCAGGCTGCCGCCAACCGATGCCGTGCCCGATGCCGCGCCAATCTGCCGGCCGCGCCTGGTCGGCGCGGCCGCCGAACGCCGCACCGCGCTGGCGCGCCCGGCGCTGGCACAACGTTTCGAGAGCCTGGGGCAGGGGTGCCATTTCGGGCTGGTGCAGCGCCGGTTCGGCGCCGAGCCGCTGGGACTGCTCCGGTTCGTCGATGCGACGACGGCGCATCTTTTCGAGGGCCTCGTGGCCGGCTTCCGCGGCGTGGGTGCGCCAGGGCGGCTGGCACTCGCCCCCACCGAAGACGTCCCGCCGCGCTACCGCTGGGAGCACAGCGATTACCACCTCATGTACGACACGCGGCTGCGCGTGGACGCGGCATCGCCCGAAACGGTCATGCGGCAGCAGAGCCGCCGCCTGGCCTTCCTGCAGCGCAAGTTCATCGAGGATCTTCACGCAGGGGAGAAAATCTTCGTGCTGACCCGTGGCGACTGCCTGACCGAGCCCGAGGCGCTGGCCATCTTCTGCGCGTTGCGGCTGCACGGGCCCAACACCTTGCTATGGACGGTGTTCGGCGACGCCGCCGCTGCCGGCCGGGTGGAGCGGGCAACGCCCCACCTGCTCTGCGGCCATTTGGGCGACACTGACGAGCATCGTTACGCGACGGACGACGTATGGCTGAGCGTAATGGCGAACGCCTATAGCCTCGCCGACCGGCGTGCCGCGGAAAGTGACGGGTTTGCCAAGAAGCAAGCTGCCACCTCACAATAAACTTCTTGCTGCTTTTTCAGGACAGCAGGCTTTCTGTCCTCACCCGTTGTGGCCCTCAGGGCTTGGCGAAGCTGCTGCCGGCAGTTTCGCCCGCAACCGCCGGATCCGCCGCGCATCGGCCTCCAGAACCCGGAACGCCGTCCCGTTCGGATGCGTGATCACCTCGCCGCGCGCCGGCACGCGGCCCGCCAGCGTGAACACCAGGCCGCCGATCGTATCGACGTCCGCCTCGCGCTCCTCCTCCGTCAACAATGGGCCGAAGCGCTCCTCGTAGGCTTCCACCGGCAGGCGTGCGTCCAGGTCGAAGGTGCCGTCCGGGCGGTTGGTGATGCGCGGCAGGTCGGGTTCATCGTGCTCGTCGGCGATGTCGCCGGTGATGGTTTCGACCAGGTCCTCGATGGTCAGCAAGCCGTCTATGCCGCCGTACTCATCGACCACCAGCGCCAGGTGCATCCGGGCAGTGCGCATTTGCAGCAGCAGGTCCAGCACCGGAATCTGCGGAGCGACCATCAGGGGTTTTCGCAGGATGGTGTCGAGCCGGAACTCCTCCGGGCGGCCGGCATAGGCGAACACGTCCTTGATGTGGACCATGCCGGCGATGTCGTCGAGCTGTTCGCGATAGACGGGGAAGCGGGAGTGGCCCTCGCGCCGGATCAGCTCCTGCGCCTGGGCCAGGGTCAGGTCCTCCGGCATGGCGATGATGTCGGCGCGCGGGATCATGATGTCGTCGGCCGCGGTGCCGCGCAGGCGCAGCACGTTGGCGATCAGCGCACGTTCCTGGCGGTCGAGCTCGGGCACCGAGCCTTCGGGGTCGCCGGCATCGGCCGCCTCCTGCACCAGTTCGGCGATGCTCTCGCGCACGCCCTGGTCCTGGCCGCGGCGCCGGCCGCCCACGCCGATCAGGCTGCCGATGCGGTTCAGCAGCGTTGTGCCGCCGGTCTCGCTCACCGCCGGTTCCACGGATTCGGCACCCCGAGCCGGTGCAGGATGCGCGCCTCCTCCATCTCCATGCGGCGCGCCTCGCCGGCGCCATGGTGGTCGTGCCCCTGCAGGTGCAGCGCGCCGTGCACCACCAGATGGGCGAGATGGTGCGCCGCCGGGCGGCCGGCGGCCGCGGCCTCGCGCCGTACGGTGCCTAGGGCCAGCACGATGTCGCCGCCCAAAAAGCCTCCCCTGGGCCCTTCGATCGCGTGAAAGGTGAGCACGTTGGTGGGCTTGTTGCGCCGACGATGATGCGCGTTCAGCGATCTGACCAGCCGGTCGCAGGACAGCACCACGGTGCCCGCCCCGCCGGCCGCCTCGGCGGCGCGTGCGGCCAGACGCTCGGCGCCACGCACAAGCCGATGCCAGCCGGCATCCTGCACAAGCACCGTCACTGCCGCCATCGGACGAACCGGGAACCCCCCTTGCGAGGGCCTAACGCACGACGGCCTCTGGCAGCCGGAGCTATCGTGCTCTAGCCCTTTGTTTCGGCGAGCATGTTTACCGCGGTTGCGGGTCAACCTGATGCGATCATGCTCTTAGGACTACCCGGTTCCATCGCTGTCCCGGCGGGTGGCGCGCTTCTCGCGCACCGCCGCCGCCCGCTGATCATAGGCGTCCACGATGCGGCCCACCAGGGGATGGCGCACCACGTCGCGCGTGCTGAAGCGGGCGAAGCCGATGCCGGCCACACCCTCCAGCGTTTCCACCGCATCGCGCAGCCCGCTGCGCACGCCGGACGGCAGGTCGATCTGGGTGAGGTCGCCGGTCACCACCATCCTCGTACCTTCGCCCATCCGCGTCAGAAACATCTTCATCTGTGCTTCGGTGGTGTTCTGCGCCTCGTCGAGGATGACAAAGGCGTGGGCCAAAGTACGGCCGCGCATGAAGGCGAGGGGCGCCACCTCGATCTCGCCGGTGCCCATCCGGCGAATCACCTGGTCGCCGGGCATCATGTCGTGCAGCGCGTCGTAGAGCGGGCGCAGATAGGGGTCGATCTTCTCCTTCAGGTCGCCCGGCAGGAAACCGAGCCGCTCGCCGGCTTCCACCGCGGGGCGGCAGAGCACGATGCGCTCCACCCGGCCGGCCAGCAGCATGGCCACCGCCTGCGCCACGGCGAGGTACGTCTTGCCGGTGCCGGCCGGGCCGAGCGCGAACACCATCTCGTGGCGGCCGAGCACGTCCATGTAGGCCGACTGGCCGGGCGACCGCGGGCCCACCGCACCGCGGCGCGTGCGTATCGCCGGCAGGTCGGACAACGGCAGGCGCGGGTCGTCATCCACCCGGTTCAACATCCGTATCGCCGCGTCCACGTCGCCCGAGGCAACGCCCTCGCCCTTTTCCAGCCGGGTCCACAGCCGCGTCAGCGCGGCTTGGGCGGCCAGAACGCGTTCAGGCTCGCCGCTGATCGCGACCCGGTTTCCCCGGCAGGCCAGCCGGACGCCGAAGCCCTGCTCCAGCCGAACCAGGTGCCGGTCGTGGTCGCCGAGCAGCAAGGGAAGCAGGGCGTTGTCGTTGAAGTTCAAGGTGACAGCCCGTCCGGGGGTGGCTGTCTCGGCAAGGCGGGGGGCGGCAAGGGATGTTTGGGTCAAGCGCAGGCCTTCTCCTTCAGGGCTCCGGACAACGAATTGGTGTGGGCGACGTCTATAAACACCTTAATTTCCTGGCCGATCAGGCTTTGCGGCCCGGCCAGGTGAACGGGCTGCAGATACGGCGACCGGCCGCCGATCTGCCCCGGGCGCCGGCCTGGGCCGGTGATCAGCACGGGCAGGGTCAGGCCAGCGCAGCGTGCGTTGAACCCGGTCTGCTGGGCGCGCAACAAGTCTTGCAGCGCGTGCAGGCGCCGGTCCTTCTCGGCTTCCGGCACTTGGCCGGGCAAACCGGCGGCCGGCGTACCCGGGCGGGGCGAGTATTTGAAGCTGAACGCCTGGGCGAAGCCGGTGGCGCGAGTCAACGCGAGCGTCGCCTCGAAATCGGCCTCGGTCTCGCCCGGATGGCCCACGATGAAGTCGGACGACATGGCGAGGTCGGGGCGGGCAGCGCGCAGCTTGCCCACGAGGTCGAGATATCCCGCCGCGGTGTGCCTGCGGTTCATCGCCGCGAGCAGGCGATCCGACCCCGACTGCACCGGCAGGTGCAGGAAAGGCATCAGTTGAGGCAGATCGCGATGGGCAGCGATCAGGTCGGCATCCATATCGCGCGGGTGCGAGGTGGTGTAGCGCAGGCGGGCCAAGCCCGGAATTTCGGCCAGGCAATACAGCAGCCAGGCCAGCGACCGCGGCTTTCCATCGGGCCCCTGGCCATGCCAGGCGTTCACGTTCTGCCCGAGCAACGTGATCTCGCGCGCGCCGGCCTGCACCATGCGTCGGGCTTCGGCCAGTACGGAAGCGGACGGCCGGCTGGCTTCGGCGCCGCGCGTGTAAGGGACGACGCAGAAGCTGCAGAACTTGTCGCAGCCTTCCTGGATGCTGAGAAACGGCGTGAGACCGCCGCCAGTCTGGGCGGCCGCCGTCTCCGGCAGATGGTCGAACTTCGATTCGGGCGGGAAGTCCGTGTCGATCACCGCGCCGGCGGCACGGCTCGCCTGGGCCACCATCTCCGGCAGACGGTGATAGGTTTGCGGCCCCAGCACGATGTCGACGTAGGGTGCGCGCGCCAGGATCTCGCGGCCTTCCGCCTGGGCGACGCAGCCGGCGACCGCCAGAATGGTGCCGCGGCCCCGCGATGCGCGTGCGGCCTTGACGATGCGCAGGCGGCCCAGTTCGGAGAAAACTTTTTCAGTCGCCCGGTCGCGTATGTGGCAGGTGTTCAGGATGACCATGTCGGCATCGTCAGGCGTGTCGGCCGGCGCATAGCCGAGCGGCGCCAGCACGTCGGCCATCCGGGCGCTGTCGTACACGTTCATCTGGCAGCCCCAGGTTATCACGTGCAGGCGCTTCGGTGCGGTTGGGAATGTCACTGGACGCAGGCTCCGCCTATCCCGGCGTAGCGGGAAAGACGGAGAAATCGGGGCAGGCGCGTCCGCCGTCAACTGTCTCCCGAGCGTGGACGGTTTCCCAAGTCTGGCAAATCGGCTCCTGTGTCTGCCAGTAATGTGCCAGGGCCAGAGGAGTCCGGGTCAAGTTACATCGACGGCATACAGCGGCGGCGCACGATTCTGGCGCAGGGCGGCCGCACCCCCCGCCACCAGGTCCCAGGCGCTCTGGCTCAGTGCCTTGCGTGACGGGAAATCGGCAGGGTCCAGGGGCGGGTGAAACAGCAGGGTGACGCGCTTGCCCCGCCATTGCGCCGCCTGCCACAGGTGGGGAGCGAGGTCCATGTCGCCGTACCAGGCGAACACGGTACGGCTGGCACGGCCGACGGGCAGGCCCGCCAGGCGGTCATAGACGATCGAGACCGGCTGGATCATCGGCATGACGTCGCCATAGGCGGCGGCGAAGAAGGACGAGTGGAACGGCAAGACCCTTGACCCGTCCGAGCTGGTGCCCTCGGGAAACAGGATCAGGTCGTCTCCCGCCAGCAAGCGTTCGCGCATCTGGTCGCGCTCCCGCCCGATGCCCTGGCGGGAGCGGCTGACGAAGACCGTTCGCCCCAGCCGGGCAATGGTGCCGACGATGGGCCAGGCAGCCACTTCGTCCTTGGCCACGAAACAGGCGCGCAGGCAGCCGCCCAGCGCGGGAATGTCCATCCAGGACGAGTGATTGCACACGTAGAGTATCGGTCGGTCCGCCCGCAGGATGGGCGCGCCCACAAGGCGGACCTGCAGGCCGAGCAGGCGTGCGACGCTGTGCCAGTAGAACACGGCGAAGGAGACCCTGCCCCGTTTGGCGACGAGGAGGAGTGTTGCCTGGATCACGCACGCGACCGGTGTAAGCAGCAGGAAGCAGGCGATGCGGCGGGCTGCCAGGAGGTGCCGCATGAAGCGGCCCCGGTGCGCCGGCGCGTCGAGGTGACGCGGCACCGCCGCCAGCTTGATGCGGGCCGGGTTGAGGCGTGCGACGGCTTGGACTGTGCTCATGGGGCGGGTAAAGCACTTCTTTGCGGCAAAGGCATGTCGGGCCCGTTGCTGTTTGCGAAGCTCTGCCGGCATCCAGGGCGAACTGGGGCAAGCGCCCCCGCACGCCCTCACTAGGGCACGATAGCTTCCGCCAGCCGAAGCTGTCGTGCCCTTTGTCCTTTGCCCCCTTTTTGGCGAGCATGTTCATTGCGGTCGAAGGACAACCCGATGCGGTCGTGCTCCGGGACCCCTACGATCGGGGTGTAGTGGCCTGCCAACCGGCAGTGCGTATCATGACGGCTGGTGGCGGCTGCGCTGCGGGCAGCAAGCCCGCAATTTGTCCCACAACACGGTTCCGCCCGGTCCGTTTGGCTTCGTAGAGGCAGGTGTCGGCCGCTTCGATCAGCTTGACGGCGCTCTGCGTCATAGGAACGACCGCCGCCACCCCGAGGCTGACGGTGACATGGGGCGCGGGTCCCGCGTCGGGATGCGGGATCGCGCACTCGGCGACGGATTGCCTGACGCGCTCGGCTATGTGGCAGCCCTCCTCCTGCGCGGTGTCGGGCAGGATGATGGCGAACTCCTCGCCGCCGTAGCGGACCAGCGTGTCCCGGCCGTCGCGAAGGCAATGCGAGACCGTGCGGGCCAGGGTGGTAAGACACTCGTCGCCGGCCTGATGCCCATACGTATCGTTGAACAGTTTAAAGCAGTCGATGTCGAACATGACCAAGGCAACCTGCGTTCGTGCAAGCCGCTCGTCGCGCCATGTCGCTGCAAGCGTCTCGTCGAAGCACCGGCGGTTGCCCAACCCCGTCAGAGCGTCGATCTGCGTCAGCCTTGCGAGCTTGCGGTTTTGTGCCGCCAGCAGCTCGCGCCCGAGGTCGGCCTGCTGGCCGAGCAGATAGACGCGCCGGTCCCGTAGGTCGATCTGCAAGGTAAAGAACACGGCCGTTACGGTGGTGGCAATGTCGGTCAGCAGCATGGACGGCAGCAGGCTAGCCGGCAACACCGACAGGTTGAGCACAGCTGCAAAATAGATCAGGCAGGCCAGCCCGGCGGTGACGAGCGCCTGCGTCGCGCCGATGCGGCAGGCAAGTATTGCCAGTTGCAGCAGCGGCGTCGCCTGATAGGCGGAAACCACCGCAGGACTGGTTACGTAGATCGACTGGATTGCCGAGAGCAGCGTCGGGGCAAGTATGAGCAGGCTCGGCATGATGCCGCTCCACCGGCCCAGCCAGCCACGCCAGTCGAGTACGACATAGGCGATCGCGGCCGGCGTCAGGACGGCAAAGCGCAGCCACGCCGACAGCACCACCATCTCCGGCGCCGTCTTGTACTCGCTGATGATGAAGGCATCGAAGATGGCTACCGTCAGGCAAACTGCCGCCCAGTGGAACCGGCGCGCGTCCTGCTGACGCTCCTCGACATACCCCTTCTCGATTGCCGTGTTCTCGAACGTCAGGCGTAAGCCGGTGTGCGACAGTTCGTGCTCAACCTCCGCAAGCTCGAACGGTTTGCCGATCAACGTCGCTGCCCCACACCGTTACGCCGGCAACCCCTCGCACGCTCAACCGGAGCACCCGAAACACCTGCCGTGCCGATCCAGGTCATAGCAGGGTTGCCCTGCGAATATGTTAACCAGGCAGCCGCTTCTGGATCGGCACACGCAACCGTCTCGCCGGCCCATCAGGCGCGCTTGCTGGCCCTCGTGCGAACCGGGCGAGGCAGCAGCGGCGCTAGGAATCGGCCGGTGTGGCTGTCGCTCGCGGCGGCCACCGTCTCCGGCGTGCCTTCCGCCACGATCTGGCCGCCCCCGTCGCCGCCTTCCGGGCCCATGTCGATCACCCAGTCGGCCGTCTTTATCACCTCCAGGTTATGCTCGATCACCACCACCGTGTTGCCCTGATCGACCAGCGCGTGCAGCACTTCCAGCAGCTTG
>CAXUHU010000053.1:0-22332 GCA_964250925.1 uncultured Acetobacteraceae bacterium | reverse complement strand
AGTGGTCGGGCGACCTGGTCACCATGGGCTGGTGGGACAACATCTGGCTGAACGAAGGCTTCGCCACCTGGATGGAGCTGAAGGCGACCGACCACTTCAACCCCGATTGGCAGATCTGGCCGCGCCAGCATGACCAGCGCGAGGCGGCGATGGGCCAGGATGCGCTGCCCAGCACCCACCCGATCCAGCAGGTCATCCGCGACGAGAGCGAGGCCAACAGCGCCTTCGACCAGATCAGCTACCAGAAAGGCGAGCAGGTCATCCGCATGATCGAGGACTGGCTCGGTCCCGACGTATTCCGCGACGGCATGCGCCGCTACATGAAAGCGCATAAATACGGCAACGCGACCAGCGCCGACCTATGGGTGGCATTGACTGAAGCCTCGCACCGCGACGTGGCCCACGTGGCAGCGAGTTTTACGGAACAGCCCGGCATTCCGCTGGTGCACGTGGAACAAGCTGAAACCCGTGCCGGCTGCGCCGTGAGACTGACGCAAGACCGTTTCACGATCAACGATCCACATCCAAAGGCGCAGACTTGGAGCATCCCGGTAACGATCGGCGGTCCGGGCGTAGCGGCGCAACGTGTGCTGCTAACAGCCGAGCCGATGCGGCTGCACTTCGACTACGGGCATCCCGGTAGCTGCGTCGCATTGAAAGCTAATCTGGGAGAGGCGGGCTACTACCGCACACAGTACGACGCTTTCCAACTGCGGGAGCTAACGAAAACCCTTCCGCAGTTGACGCCCACCGACCGCACCGATCTGCTGGGCGACGAATTTGCCTTGTTCGTCGCCAATCGCGCCTCGTTGGCCGACTACCTGAACCTGCTGAGCGCGCTTGTCGACGAGCAGAACGTGGCCGTGTGGAGCGACACGCTTTCCCACCTGACCCGGCTCGACAAGGCGCTGGCCGGCTCCCCCCTGCGCGCCCGCTTTGCCGCCTTTGCCGCCGGGCTTATCCGGCCCGAGTTCGCCCGCCTGGGTTGGGACACCAAGCCAGGCGAGCCGTTCATCGAGTCTCTGCTGCGCCCCGACCTTATCGCCGCCCTGGGCCGCTTCCAGGATGGCCCCACCATCGCCGAAGCGCGCCGCCGCTTTGCCGCTTTCGCACATGACCCATCCGCCCTGCCGCCCGCCTTGCGCGAACCGGTGCTGGACATCGTGGGCCACACTGCCGACCAGGCGACCTACGACACGTTAAGGGCGATGGGCATCAAGGCGCCGAGCACGGAGGAGAAGCTGCGCTACTTCGTAGCCATGTCCGCCGCTGCCGACCCCAAGCTGGTCGCCCAGACGGTGGCGTTCGCCGATGCAGGCGAGGTGCCGAACGGCCGCGTCACCGAGTTCCTGATCACCGCCAGCCGCGGCTCGGAAAACGCCGAACTGGTCTATCGTCTGGTCGTTCCGGTCGAGGCCAAGCTGCTGGCGCGCATGCCGGCCGGCGGCCTGGGCCCCACCCCGCTCGCCGCGGCCGCCTCCGGCTCCAGCGACCCGGCCACCGCGCGGGCGTTGCTCGCCGCCCCCACCAGCAACGCTTCCCGCGGCGCCCACATCTGGGCCGCCCGCGTGGCCGACGGTATCGGCACGGCGGCTGAACTGAGGGCACGTACTGTGGCGCAGATTGGGGTTTGGCTGGATGGGCGGAAATAGGGAGGGCGAGCGCTTTGCCCTCGACCCGTCCTGCCCAAGCTGTCGTCGCTATGGAGGTGTCCCGATCCGGACTGGCTCGAATCGGCCGAGCATCTGTCGTCGGCCAGGCGACCTCAAGACCGAACCCTGCGGGCGCCCGCGGCGGTCTTTAGCACCCCGTCCGACGACAAGGGGCTGATCGGGCCAGTTGGACCCAGACCCCCTTCTAGTCCATCAGTTCCTCCACGCGTCGGCGCGGCTCGACGGCGAACTCCAGGTCGGCGTCATCCACTTCGAAAACCGGTCTGTCCGCGTTCCGCTCGTGATGCCCGCGCGCCTTTTCCGCGCGGAACATCAACTGGCGCATGATGTCGATCAGCGCGTCGTGCGCCTCCACCGTCATCCGGTCCAGGCTTTGGCCTGCTACCGGAACGTTCACTGCCAGCTCGGTCACCGGCAGCATGGAATTGGTGACCGCAAAGGTGAAATGCGCCCCGCCATGCGTCGGCATGTCCAGCCGCGACAGCACGATATTGTAGTTGTTCAGGCCGTCCCTCGGGACCAGCCGCTCCTCGATCTCAGCCATCACGTTGCCCCTAGCTAGCCGCATTTCATTGCAGGATCAGTATGACCTATCAGCTGGGATATGCCTAGTCTCCTTTTAGAGACGTACGCCGAAAGTTTCAGCCCAGCGGTGGGAACACCACGCCGGTCAGATTTTCCGACTCGGTCCATAACCGCGCCCACACGGCCCGGTCCTGCGCATGTGTCGAGACCTGCGCCAAGGCAGGGTTGCCGCGCACCTCCAGCAACCCGTCCGGCCCCCAGTACTGGCCGCTCGTTACGTCCGGCATAGTGGCCGCATACAGGCCGGGCAGCGCGCCGCGTGCGGCATTCTGGCCCAGCACCCCGATGGCCAGCGTCGCCACGCTCACCATCATGCCGGGCATGCCGGTAGCGGCGATGAAGCCGGTCGATGACACGCCGGGATGGGCGGCCACGCTCATCAGGCGCGAGACGGCCTCTCGTGCGCGGCGGTCCAGCTCAAGCGCAAACATCAGGTTTGCCAGCTTGGATTGCCCGTACGCCTTGCGGCCGTCATAGGGCCGTTCGGTCTGCAGGTCGTCAAAATCGATCTTGCCGCGACGATGCGCGACGCTGGAGATGGTCACCACGCGCGGCGAAGGCCCTGCCAGCAAGGCCGGGACCAGCAGCCCGGTCAGCGCGAAGTGCCCCAGATGATTGGTGCCGAACTGCCGCTCGAACCCATCCACGGTGACGGCGCGTTTGGACTGCAGACCCAGGCCGGCGTTGTTCAGCAGCAAGTCGATCTTCGGCGTGTCGGCAATGGTGCGCTCGGCAAAGGCGCGCACGGAAGCAAGGCTGGCCAAATCGAGGACGCTGACGTTGACCTTGGCGCCGCGATGAGCGTTGCGAATACGAGTTGCGCACGCCTGACCGCGCGCGTTGTCGCGCACCGCCAGGGTCGTCTCTGCCCCATGAGCCGCCAAGGCGAGGGCCGCTTCGTAGCCGATCCCGCTCGTGGCGCCGGTAACGACGGCGGTGCGGCCGGAAAGATCGGGGATGTCGTTCGTGGTCCAGGCAGTCATGGCAAGGCTCCGGGAGTGTAACAAATAAGCGCGACGGTTCAAGCAGCACGGGCCAGGCTATCACCATGAACGTGGCACTCCGCAAGCTGATGATTTGGGTGGAGTGCCTGTTGGGGAAGGATCGAGCCCGGGTCATTCGTCTTCTGCAGGTAGGCCACACACTGTGCGGGCGCGTGAAGCTCCAAGCCGTGCGGCGCCTGCAAGCAGCTCTGGGTTGGCCAAGGTGCCGTGTTTGGCATAGTCTCCGATCCGAGGTTGCCGAAAGCGAGTTAGCCAGGTTGAAGCGCGGGCGCGTTGGACCCTTTAGTGAAAGGTTACCAATCTCCCAATCGGATCACCAACCACCTCGCCATCGCGCATTACCAGGTGGCCACGCACGACGGTCGCCAGCGGCCAGCCGGTAACGCGCATGCCGGCGAACGGCGTCCAGCCTGCCGGCGTGGCAATCTCGTCGTTCTCGATGGTCCGCGTCCGGTGGAGGTCAACAATGCTGAAATCCGCGTCGTAGCCCACGGCGAGCCGTCCCTTGGTGACCGCGCCATACACGCGGGCCGGGCCGGCGGCCATCAGATCCACCATACGCCCCAAGGTCAGCCGGCCGGCGTTCACATGATCCAGCATGATCGGCACGGCGGTTTGAACGCCGGTTAGCCCGGCCGCCGTCTCTGGCCACGGCTGCGCCTTTGCAGCGCGGCTGTGCGGCGCATGATCCGATCCGATTGTATCGGCGCGGCCATCGCGCACCGCCGCCCAGGCGGCTTCGTAGTGCCGGCGATCGCGGATCGGCGGGTTCATCACCGCGTAGGCACCGAGCCGCTCGTAGCATTCGGGGCCGATCTGGGTCAGGTGATTTACCAGCACCTCGGCCGTGGCGATGTTTCGATGGCCGGCAAGATAGGCGAACTCCTCCTCGGTCGAGACGTGGACGATGTGGGCGGGTCGGCCGGTCTTGTGCGCCAAGGCCAAGATGCGGCGCGTGCCCAGGAACGCGCACTCCGCATCGCGCCATTCCATGTGCCTGGCATAGGGCTCGCCGCTGTGGAACAGCGCCCGCCGCGCTTGTAGTCGGTACTCGTCTTCGGAGTGGAACGCGATCCGCCGTGTGCCGCTGCTCATCACGGCCTCGATTCCGGCATCGTCCTCGATCATCAGCTCGCCGGTGGAACTGCCGGCGAACAGCTTGATCGCACACACACCGACGCCACGCTCCAGCTGCGCCAGCGACTGCGTGTTGGCGCGAGTGGCGCCGACGTAGATGCCGAAGTCACAGAAACTGTTGGCTGACGCATAATCCTGCTTCCAGGCAAGCGTCTCGGCATCGATGATGGCGGGGTTGGTGTTGGGCATGTCGAAAACGGTAGCAAAACCGCCCAGCACGGCAGCGCGGGTGCCGGTCGGGATACTTTCGACGCTTGCGTCGCCCGGATCACGCAGGTGTACATGCGGATCGATCAAGCCCGGCAGCACGTGCAGGCCGCCCGCCGGGATCACCTCGTCGGCAGTGTCGCCGCCGTCCGCCCCAACGGCCACGATGCGCCCGCCCGTGACGCCGATATCGGCGGCCGCCTCGCCCCATGGAAATACGCAAATACCGCCCTTAATAAGCAACTCGTAACGATTTGGCATCAGGTTTGCTGCATCATGCTTGCTCCGGACGGGGCAGAGGAGCTCCTCTGCCGGCAGCCTTCACACAAAACGACGATAAGCCCAGCACGAAAAAACTTGCCGCGCTGCATGCGCTTATGGTGCCGTGCACCAATAGCCAGACATGTGACAGACATTCCAGCCGCCGATCAGGAGATCACCCCGTGGTTCAACTCGTCCTTGTGTACTGCCTGATGTCGGACGCGAAATCCTGTGTCGAGAAGCGGCCAATGACCGAATTTCCGCTCACCGCGATGAGTTGCTTGGCCACCGCTCAGCCGTTGGCGGTGGACTACCTGCGCGAGCACCCGGCCTACCAGTTGGCCTCGTTCCGCTGCGAGATCGACAAGCCGGTCGAGAAGCAGGCGTAGGTCCTATCGCAGCTGTTTTCGAAGCCAAGCGCCCGATACGCCCAATAGTGATGCAGCCAAGCCGAACCAGGTGAACGCATATAGCAGGTGGTTGTTGACGGGACGGGGCAGGGTAGTGGCCGGTTGCGGCTGGTTCCGCGGCGCAGGCGGGCCTAAGGCGACCAGAGTAAAGGGTTCTGCGTCGGACGCACCCAATGCAACGCCGATCGTGGAAGGGTTCAGCGCATAGAAGTGACGCCCCTCAAGGTCGTCGGAGGCGGACAGCCAGCCGGACACGTTGGGCAGCCTGACATAGCCGGTAACGTCAGCTTCGCCGGAAAGGGGGCGCGGTGCTCCGCCCTGTGTAGAAACCCAGCCGAGCACAACCAGAAGCGGCCTGGCGCCTGGCCGGTCGAGAAGTTGGATGGCCTGGGCACCCATTTGCATGCCGCGCACCTCGGCGCCGTAGAGGGCCACGTGGTCGGCGCGCAGAGTGCCGTGGACCCGCACACGCGTGAACAAGGGGGGAGTGCCGGGTTCCAGCGTCACCGGCGGTGCTCGCTCCGCCGCATCTATTTGGGCTATCATGCCCTCTTTCCAGCGCAGACGTTCAAGCTGCCAGATACCCAGGGCTATGAGCAGGGCACAGGCCAGCGCCGTGGTAAGCAGCGCGCCACGTACGGGCGCTTTTGTCACGCCGGCCGCCGTCATGCCGGGCAGCGGTACAACACGGACGACCCCGGAATCGCCACCCAATCGGCGAGCGACAATTCTACTCTACGGCCGGAATACCCGACCCCAGCACATAGACGAAAAAGAACAGGAACAGCCACACCACATCGACGAAGTGCCAATACCAGGCAGCTGCTTCCAGGCCGAAATGCTGGGTAGGCGTAAAACCGCCCGCTTTGGCGCGCAGCCAGCAAATGCCCAGGAACGTCGTGCCGACGATCACGTGGAAGCCGTGGAAACCGGTAGCCAGGAAGAACACCGACGGATAGATGCCGCCCCCGCTGAAATGGAACGGGGCCGAGGAATACTCCACGGCCTGCAGCGAACTGAATGTCAGGCCCAGCAGGATGGAGATGCCCAAGCCCATCAGCAAGCCGCGCCGGTTGCCCTCGATCAGGCTGTGATGCGCCCAGGTCACCGTGCAGCCGGACAGCAGCAGGATCATGGTATTGAGGAACGGGATGCGGAACGGGTCGAAGGTATGTATGCCGACGGGCGGCCAAGCCGGCGTGGCGGTACCCAGAACATGTTCCGGATACAGGTCGAAATGGAAGAAGGCCCAGAAAAAGCCCACGAAAAACATTACTTCGGAGGCGATGAACAGGGTCATGCCATAGCGCAGCCCGAGCCTTACCACGGGCGAGTGCAACCCGGGCGTGCTGCTTTCCCGCAACACATCGCGCCACCACATCGTCATCGTCAGCGCCACCAGGATGAAGCCGGCGCCCACCATCAGGTAATTGTCGTAATGCGCCGCCAGCACCACGCCTGTCAGCAGCAGGCCGGCGCCAAGAGCGCCCACGATCGGCCACGGGCTCGGGTCTACCAAGTGGTAGGGTTGCTTCATGCCCGAGCCGCCCAACGGGTGCGCCCCGCCCGCCACGCCTGAGGCCAAGCCTTCCTGGGTACCCGCGGCGAAACCGCTTTCGTGGGTGATTGTATCCATCGTCCTATCCGTATCTCGGTGCCGTTGCCGCAGGCTAACCGAAATGCCCCAGCTTAACGAGGGTTATGGCAAAGAAAAGCACGGCCACGCTCGCCAGCACCACGATCAAGGCGATATTACGCCCCCGCTGCCGCCGGACCAGCTCGGCAGCCTGGGCGGGGCTGGGCCGTGGCGGAAAATCGCTCATAGGCCGCGTGCGATCTTGTCGGCAGCGATGGCCACGAAGATCGCTGCCAGGTAGGCCAGCGAGTAGCGAAAGTTCAGTCGTGCCGGGCGGTCGTCGGTCAGGCTGTTTCCCGCAGCGTCCTGGCAATCATGCAGCACGCGCCAGGACAGGGCGATGAAGCCGGCGCCAAGCACGGTGGCAGCCACGCCATAGATGGCGCCCGTGTAGCCCAGCACCCAAGGCAGCACCGCAACGCCGCCCAATATCAGGGCGTAGGCGAACACCTGTCGCCGCGTCTCGCGGGCGCCGGCCACCACCGGGAGCATCGGCACGCCGGCGCGGCCGTAATCCTGGCAGGCATAAAGCGACAGCGACCAGAAATGGGGGGGCGTCCAGAAGAACACGATCCCAAACAACAACAACGGCAGCATATCGACCGAGCCGGTCACAGCGGCCCAACCGATCAACGGCGGAAACGCTCCGGCCGCTCCGCCGATGACGATGTTCTGCGGCGTGCGCCGCTTCAACCAGATCGTGTAGACGAAAACATAGAAGGCGATAGAGAGTGCCAAGACGGTAGCGGCGCAGAGATTCGTGGCCAGCCACATGACCAGCACCGACGCGACCGAAAGAGTGACACCGAACGCCAGCGCCGACCCTGGCTCGATACGGCCGGCAGGGATCGGGCGCCGGCGGGTGCGGTGCATCTTTGAATCCAGATCGCGCTCGTACCACATGTTCAATGCACCCGCCGCCCCGGCCGCCACGGCGATGCACAAGATAGCGGTGAAGGCGAGCACCGGGTTCAATCGGCCGGGCGCCAGGAATAACCCGATCCACCCGGTGAACACCACGAGACTGACCACACGCGGCTTCAGCAGCAGTAGCCAGTCGCGCCAGTCGGCGCCGGTGGAGGCTGAAAGAAGAAGGGGGGATTGCTCCCCCCCGGTTGCCACTACGGACATGAATTCTACCGGAACCTTGGCAGCTCCTCGAAGGTGTGGAACGGCGGCGGCGAGCTGACGGTCCACTCGAGCGTCGTGGCGCCCTCGCCCCAGTAGTTGTCGGCCACGGCAACCTTCGACGTAAAGGTGCGGAACACGACGTAGAGGAAGATCAGCACCGATAGCGCGCCGATATATGATCCTATCGAGGCCACGTAGTTCCAGCCCGCAAACGCCTCTGGATAGTCGGGGTAGCGCCGCGGCATGCCGGCAGCCCCTAGAAAGTGCATCGGAAAGAACGTTATGTTCACGCCCACAAACGTCACCCAGAAATGCACCTTGCCCCAGAATTCTGGATACTGGTGCCCGCTCATCTTGCCGATCCAGTAATACCAGCCGGCGAAAATGGAGAACACCGCACCAAGCGACAGCACGTAGTGGAAGTGGGCCACCACGTAGTAGGTATTGTGCAAAATCTGGTCGAGGCCCGCGTTGGAAAGCACGACGCCGGTCACACCGCCCACGGTGAACAGGAAGATGAAGCCGATGGCGAACAGCATCGGCGTTTTCAGCTCGATCGAGCCGCCCCACATCGTAGCAATCCACGAGAAGATCTTGATGCCTGTCGGCACCGCAATGATCATCGTCGCCGCCATGAAATAGGCGCGCGTATCAACCGACATGCCGCTGACGAACATGTGGTGCGCCCATACCACAAAACCCACCACGCCGATGGCTACCATGGCGTAGGCCATGCCCAGGTAGCCGAACACCGGCTTGCGGCTGAACGTGCTGACCACGTGGCTGACGATGCCGAAGCCCGGCAGGATCATAATGTAGACTTCGGGGTGGCCGAAGAACCAGAACAGGTGCTGCCATAGCACCGGGTCGCCGCCGCCCTGCGGGTCAAAAAAGCTGGTTCCGAAGTTGCGGTCGAAGATCAGCATAGTGATCGCACCGGCCAGCACCGGCAGGCTGAGCAGCAGCAGGAACGCGGTCACCAGCATGGCCCAGATGAACAGCGGCATCTTATGCAGTGTCATGCCGGGTGTACGCATGTTGAAAATCGTGGTGATGAAGTTCAGTGCGCCCAGCAGCGAGCTGACACCCGCCAGGTGCAGCGCGAACAGCGTAAAGTCCATGCCGGGGCCGGACTCATAGGTGCTGTTGGACAGCGGCGGATACAGCGTCCAGCCAGAGCCGCTCTCCCCCATCAGCAGGCCGGTGATGATCAGCGCAAAGGCCGGCACCAGCAGCCAGAAGCTGATGTTGTTCAGCCGTGGAAACGCCATGTCGGGCGCCCCGATCATCAGCGGGATGAACCAGTTGCCGAAGCCGCCGATCAGCGCGGGCATCACGGTGAAAAAGATCATGATCAACCCGTGCGCCGTCACGATCGTGTTCCACTCCTGGCCGGAGCTGACAAGAGTGTTGCCGGGGTGTTGCAGCTGCGCGCGCATGATGATGGATAACAGGCCGCCGACCAGACCCGCGCACACCGCAAAGATCAAATAGAGCGTGCCAATGTCTTTATGATTGGTGCTGAACAGCCAGCGCTGCGCGAAGGTTGGGTGATGTCCGTGGCCGTGATGGTGGACATGGTCGTGCGTTGTCGCAGACATCTCTCTAATGCTCCGATGCCGAGGCGACACGAATTGGCGTGTCGATAGCGGCATTGCTGAACTTGGCGGGCGCCTGGGCGAGCCAAGCCTGAAAATCGGCAGGTGTGACGGCGTGGATGGAAATCGGCATCACGCTATGGTTCGTACCACATATCTGGTTGCACTCGCCATAATAGTCACCGGGCGTGTCCACCCGCACCCAGGTCTCAATCGTTCGCCCGGGAATTGCATAGCGCTGTACGCCAAGGCTCGGGATAAAGAAGCTGTGGATCACGTCGTCGCTGGTGGTCAGGATGCGTATATTCTTGCCGGCCGGCAATACGAGCTGGTTATCGACGGCGAGGTGTCGCAACTTCTGCTGGTCGCCCTTCAGGTCCTCGTCATGCACCATGTAGCTGTCGAAGTGCAGGCCTTTCGCGTCCGGGTAGGTGTACTGCCAATACCACTGGTGGCCCGTCACCTTCACCGTCATGTCGGCATGCTCAGCGGGAACTCGGTCCTCGAAGTAGATCAACCGGAAGCTCGGGATGGCGATTACAACCAGGATCAGCACGGGTATTGCGGTCCAGGCCACCTCCAGCGTGGAGTGATGGCTCAGCTTGCCCGCCACGGGGTTTCGCTTCTCGTCGTAGCGCCAGATTACGTAGGCGAGTAGCCCTGCCACGAACACAGTGATGCCGACGATGATCCACGTGACGAGATCGTTCAGTTCGTGAATGCCGTGTTCCACCGGGCTGTGGGCCGCCTGCATGCCCATCTGCCAAGGTTTTGGCGTCTGGGCCGCAGCCTGCGACGCCCATAGGGCGAGGGTGGCTAACGACGGCAAAACGGCAGCGCGTCTCTTGCCTAAAAGCTTCATCTGGTCGGGGGTCCCGCTCGTCCTGTTCGGTGCCTACCCGATATCGGAGCGTACCCGGCAGATCAAGGTGCGCTGCAGCAGGATATTCGTCAGCGCCGCAGGTGGATCAGGGTGAACAACCCGCCCGGCGGCGTCGGCTCGAAGACCGTGTTGTCGGGATGTTCGGTGCCGAACAGGTCGCTGACGGCGAAATCGGGGTGCCAGCCGAGTTTGTGCGACAGCGGCGCCATGGCGAGCTCCACCCGCCGCCGCAACCCGCCCGCCGCCACGAAGTGGTTGACGAACAGGATGTGCCCGCCAGGCCGCACCACGCGGCGCAACTCGGCCAACAGGCGCTTGGGGTGCGGCACGACGGAAGCCACGAACATCGAAGCTGCCACGTCGAAACTGGCATCGGGAAAGTCCGTCGCCTCGGCATCCTGCTCCAGCAACGCCTCCACCTGGGTCAAGCGGTCGGCCTCGACCCGCTGGCGCGCCCGGTCCAGCATGTCACGGGACAGATCGATGCCCGTCACCCGCTTGCTGCGGTCATACATCGGCAGGGCCAAGCCGGTTCCCACCCCTACCTCCAGCACGCGCGCGCCAGGCAGGCTGTTGATGATCGCGAGCGTACGGGTGCGCGCCGGCTTCGAAATACGGCCAAACGCGGCATCGTAGAACTGCGCCTGTCGGCGATAGGCGGTGCGGACCGCTTCGGCATCGAGCTTCGTCATCAGCCGTCAGCTACCAGCTATCAATCGTCAGACAAGTGAAATCCGCTCGGGGCGGCCGCTTACCGATGGCTGCCGCCCGTCGTCTGACTGCTAGCTAGCTGCCAGGTTGACCGCAGCGGCCCTGCCGTTCTGCTGCTGTTCCACTTCGAAGCCGACTTTCTGACCCTCGTTGAGGTTGCGCAAGCCGGCTTTCTGGACTGCGCTGATATGGACAAAGATGTCCTTGCCGCCGGTCTCCGGCTCGATGAACCCGTAACCCTTCGTAGGATTGAACCATTTGACTGTGCCGCTGGTCATCCGCGCGCTCCCTGGTACATTTCCTGGGCGGTGCCGGATCGTTCATCACGAGAACCGTGTGTCGGGCGACACTCCAATCCCGTATGCCCGGCTTACCGCAACAAGACAGTAACATGGGATTACAGCGCTGTCATCGCCCGATCCGGAGTGCTATGCCTGGCCTCCTTCGGTCGTGATCTATGCCTCTGCAGGTCGCGCCCTCATCGTTGAGGTGATCAGGCTGCCATGTGGACCATCTGGGTATCCCTGCACCGCGGCCTGTTTTACGGAATCTTTTGCGTCCTGGTGTGGGGTTTCGCCCACTACTGGTATCTGCGCGCAGACATCAAAAAGTACATGCGTCGCCGCAGGGGCCATACCTGGTCGGCCGACATGGAGACGAAGACGGGAACAGGTGGGCTGACGAACGCCAACCATTAGACAGTACGTTTGCTCGTTCGTTATGTGCCGCGTTAGAGCATAATCGCGTCAAGTTGACTTCCAACTGTGATAAACATGCTCGCCACAACAAACACCAGATCGCGATAGCTTCGGCTATCAGAAGCTATCGTCTAGGGTCAGGCAATGTCACGCCGAACCCGCTCCCTGACCGAGACCGACCGTGCGGTCTGGAGTGAATACGCCCGTAACGTCCGGGTCCTGGCGGGACGCCAGCCGCCGCCGCCTGTCGCGCCGGCCGGACAGCCCGCAGCGCCGGTGCGCACAGCCACACCCCGGGCGCCCCCCGCGCCTCCGCGAGGCAGCCCGCCTCCAGTCCTGGTGACGGGCCTGGCGCCGGCAGGGCTCGACCGCGCCAGCTGGGGACGGTTTCGCGGCGGGAGAATGGCATCAGCGCGCACGCTGGACCTGCACGGCAAGACGGCGCAGGCGGCCTTCCACGCGCTTGAGCGTTTCCTCATCAGCGCCCATGCCGAGCGGCTGCGCTGCGTGGAGGTGATCACCGGCCGCGGCTCGGGCGAGCAGGGCGGCGTGATCCGGCGCGAGTTGCCGCATTGGCTTAACCTGCCCAGCCTGCGCCCGCTGGTGCTGGCAGCGGCCCACCCGCATGCGCAGAACACCGGCAGCACTCGGCTGCTGCTCCGCCGGACCCGGACCTAGCCCATGGCCCGTCGCATGACGCGACGGAAGCCTGGCTCGGATCAGCCCGGCACGGCCAAACACTTCGGGAGACCAAGCCGAACATCGTTGCGCAAGCTGGCGAGTTCGGAACTTGGCTGCGGCGCATGCGTGTCTGCTGCGCCCGCGACTGCGGCCCATCCGCCACCAGAGTAAGGACCCCACAATGAAAGCGCTCGTCTGGCACGGCAAGAACGACATACGCTGCGACAGCGTGGCCGACCCCAAGATCGAGGACACGCGCGACGTGATCGTGAAGGTCACGGCCTGCGCCATTTGCGGTTCCGACCTGCATCTGTTCGACGGTCAGATGCCGACGATGGAGAGCGGCGACGTGCTCGGCCACGAGTTCATGGGCGAGGTCGTCGAGACGGGGTCGCCGAACCACAAATGGAAGAAGGGCGACAAGATCGTTGTGCCCTTCAACATCAACTGCGGCGAGTGCCGCATGTGCAAGATGGGCAACTGGTCGTGCTGTCTGAAGTCCAACCGCAACGGCAAGATGGCGGCCGAGATGTTCGGCTATCCTACGGCGGGGCTGTTCGGCTACGCCCACATCACCGGCGGCTACTGGGGTGGCCAGGCGGAATACGTGCGTGTACCGATGGCCGACGTGGCGCCGATGAAGGCGCCCGAGGGCCTGGACGACGAGCACCTGTTGTTCCTGACCGACATCTTCCCCACCGGCTGGCAGGCGGCCGAGCATTGCGAGATCAAGGGCGGGGAGAGCGTCGCCATCTGGGGTGCAGGGCCGGTCGGCCTGTTCGCCATCAAGTCCGCCCAGATCTTGGGTGCGGAGAAAATCATCGTGATCGAGACGGTGCCCGAGCGTATCGCGCTCGCCAAGCAGGCCGGCGCCACTCACGTGATCGACCTCAAGCACGAAGAGGTGCTGGATCGTATCAAGGAGATCACCGACGGCCAGGGCCCAGACGCGGTGATCGATTGCGTCGGCATGGAGGCGACAGCCGGCCACGGCATGTTCGGCGTGGTCAGCGCCATACAGGAGGCGGTGACCTCAATGCAGCGGCCCTACGCGCTGGAGCAGGCCATCCAGGCCGTACGCTCATGCGGCATCGTGTCCGTGCCCGGCGTTTATTCTGGGCCCGTGCCGATCAACATGGGCGCCGTCGTGCAGAAAGGCCTGACCTTCAAGACCGGACAGACGCACGTCAAACGCTACCTGGAGCCGCTGACCAAGCTGATCCAGGACGGCAAGATCGATCCGACCTTCCTGATCACCCACCGCAGCAGCAACCTCGCCGACGGGCCGGAACTATACAAGACGTTCCGCGACAAGAAGGACGGCTGCGTGAAGGTGGTATTCAACCTGAGCTGACAGTTTAGAATACGCTCGTTTCGGCTACCAGAACCTACCATGTTCTATCATTGCGCGGTGCAGGCGAGAGCTTGTACTGCGTAACGCCGCAGTCCGGTCAGCGCCGCAGACAGGTGGCGATAACCCGTCCTGCCTCCTCGCCGGTTTTGGCGACGTGCCAACTTGCGGACAATTTGCAGCGCTTGGCCGCATCCTCGCTGGGGTGTGCCGCCAGCGATTGATCCACGCATATGCGCCACTCGGCCATCGCCGGATCGGTCTGCATCACCAGCGCGCAGGCCTGCACCAGCGTTCTCGCCCCGGGTGGGGTGTTGGCCGCCATCAGGTGCTTCAATGCCCGGGCAGCGCCCACCTCGGCGGTGATGCACTGCCCGCGGCTTGCGCGGTGGTCAGCACACGCCGTGTTATAGGCATCCCAGGCGACAGACTGGTCCGCATCCGTCACTCCGGACAGTGCCGCGGCAACCGACGGGTCGGCCCTTACCTCGGCCGCACACTCCGCAATGCCCTGCGCGGTCGCCTGCTGGGCCAGCTTTTCTGGCGTGTCGGCATCCAGTGCAGGATCGTGGTCGCGCCCGAGTTGCTCGCGCACGATCGCCAGCATGATGGCGTTCGTATAGGCGGGGTTGCGGGCGCACAGGGTTTCCGCTTCGCCGGCCATCGCCGGGGCGGCACACAACAGGCCGAAGAGGACCAAGTATTTCATCGCGGCAGCCTAGCGTGAAGGTCGGACCGTTTGAAGCCGTGCCGCTTTCGGCTTGCGGCACGCGCGCATGCGGGCCATACACCGACCTGTTCCAATAATCCCTCGCGGGAGAGCAGCAGGGTGCAGACCTGCCGCCGAAGGCGCAACCGGCCCCCGGAAACGCTCAGGCACCAAGGACCGCGGCGGGACGGAACCTCTGGAGAGCCGGCGGTGGACCGCCGCACCGACGAAGTAAGGGCAGGGAGAATCCCGAACCCGAATCTTTCAGGTACCGCGACAGAGGGGGGTCAGACGACCGGGTAACCGGGCCGGCTCTGACCCAACCTGCGGAACCCCCCTTTTGTCCGAAACGTACCGCACCACGCCGCTGGACGCCCTGCACCGCCGCCTGGGCGCGCGCATGGTCGCGTTCGCCGGCTGGTCGTTGCCCGTACAGTTCGCCGGCACCCTTGCCGAACACGCGCAAACCCGCACCGCGGCTTCCCTGTTCGACGTGTCCCACATGGGCCAGATCTCGCTGCACGGTCCAGGCGCGGCCGCGGCCCTGGAGCAGCTCGTGCCCGGCGACATCGCCGGCCTGGCCCAGGGCCGGCAGCGCTACACGCTGCTCACCAACGAGGCGGGGGGCATCATCGCCGCCCTGATGGTGGCTCACTACCCCGGCCGCCTGTTTGTCGTGCTGAACGCCTCCCGTGCCCCGACCGACATCGCCCATCTGCGCACCCACGGCCTGGAACCCGAAAGCCACGCCGACCGCGCGTTGCTGGCGTTGCAGGGGCCGCTGGCGGCGCGGGTGATTGCGCGCCTGTTGCCCGAGGCGGCCAGCCTTCCGTTCCTCGGCGTGCTGGACGGCACGGTAGCCGGCGCAAGCGTCTGGATCAGCCGCAGCGGCTACACCGGCGAGGACGGGTTCGAGATGTCCGTGCCCGCGGCCGATGCCGAGGCGCTCGCCACGCGCCTGCTGGACGAACCCGAGGTAGCCCCCGCCGGCCTGGCCGCGCGCGACACGCTGCGCTTGGAAGCCGGAATGTGCCTTTATGGCAACGATATCGACATGCTGACCAGCCCGGTCGAGGCGGGCCTGGCCTGGACCATTCCCAAGCGTCGCCGCCAATCGCTGGATTTTCTGGGTGCCGTAACTATCGCCGACCACCTTGCCCACGGGCCGACCCGGCGGCGCGTCGGCATTCGGCCGGCCGGCCGGGCACCCGCACGCACCGGCACCGACATCGCGGCCGCCGACGACACCCAGGCCGGCACGGTGACCTCGGGCAGCTTCTCCCCCACGCTCGGTGGTCCGGTGGCCATGGGTTACGTGCGCCGCGACCTGGCAACCGACGGCACACCGCTCGCTTTGCTGGTGCGGGGCCAGCGTCTGCCGGCCGCGGTCTGCGCGCTCCCCTTCGTTCCCCACCGCTTCGCACGATAGAGGGCACCATGGCCGAAACGCGCTACACCAAAGATCACGAGTGGGTCCGCCTGGAAGACGACGGCACGCTGACCGTGGGCATTACCGACCACGCGCAGGAGGCGCTGGGCGACATCGTATTCATCGAGCTACCGGCCATCGACCGCGAGGTGGCCGAGGGCGAGTCGGTGGCCACCGTCGAGAGCACGAAAGCCGCCAACGACATCTACGCCCCGTTCGCCGGCCGCATCGCCGAGACCAACGAGATCATTGCCGAGGACCCCGGCCTGATCAACCGCGACCCCGCGGGCGAGGGCTGGTTCTACCGCATGGAGCCGGGAGACGACGATGCGTTCGAGACGCTGATGGACGAGGAAGCCTACGAGACGTTCCTGGAGAGCTTATAATGATGGGATTGGCCGATCTGGCGGCGTTGGAAGCGCACGACGCGTTCGGCGCCCGCCATATCGGCCCCAGTGACGCCGACGTCCTGGCCATGCTGCGCACCCTGGGCGCCGCCTCGCTGGACGAGTTGATTGAGCGCACCGTGCCCGGCGGCATACGCACGCCACACGCAATGGACCTGCCGCCCGCCACCGACGAGGCGGGCGTGCTGGCCGAGTTGGCCGCACTGGCAGAGCAGAACGACGCTGCGACCAAGTCGCTGATCGGCTGCGGCTATCACAACACGCACACCCCGCCGGTGATCCTGCGCAACGTGCTGGAAAATCCCGGCTGGTACACGGCTTACACCCCCTACCAAGCCGAGATCGCCCAAGGCCGGCTGGAAGCGCTGCTGAATTTTCAGACGGTGATCACCGACCTGACCGGCCTGCCGATCGCCAACGCCTCGTTGCTCGACGAGGCGACGGCGGCGGCCGAAGCCGCCGCGCTGGCGTTTGGCGTGTGCCGCAGCGGCTCGACCACGCTTGCGGTAGCGGCCGACCTGCACCCGCAGACACAGGCCGTGCTCGCCACCCGCGCCAACTCGCTAGGCTGGACCGTGCGGGCGTTCGAGCCTGGCGATACGGCGGCACTCGCCGCCTGCAACCCCTTCGCCGTCGTGCTGCAATACCCGGGCACCACCGGTGCCATACGCCCGCTGCAGGCCGAAATACATGCTGCGCACGAGGCCGGCGCGCTCGCCATCGTGGCGGCCGACCTGCTGAGCCTGGTGCTGCTGACGCCGCCCGGCGAGATGGGGGCCGACATCGTGGTGGGGTCCGCGCAGCGCTTCGGCGTGCCGATGGGGTTTGGCGGCCCGCATGCGGCCTACTTCGCCACCAAGGACGCCTACAAGCGCCAGATGCCCGGCCGCTTGGTGGGCCGTAGCGTGGACGCGGCGGGCAACCCCGCCTTGCGCCTGGCCCTGCAGACGCGCGAGCAGCACATCCGGCGCGAGAAAGCCACCAGCAACATCTGCACCGCCCAGGTGCTGCTCGCCGTCATGGCCGGGCTCTACGCCGTTTGGCACGGGGCCTGTGGCCTGCGCCGCATCGCCCGCCGAATCAATCTGCAAACCCGGCTGCTGGCCGACGCCGCCGTGCGGGGCGGATGCACGCTCCGCCATGCCGACTATTTCGACACGCTGGCCATCGAGGCCGGCCCGCGCGCGGACGCGTTGATGGATGGCGCGCTGGCCGCCGGTTTCAACCTGCGCCGGCTGGATGCGACCGGGGTGGCCGTGTCGCTGGACGAGACGGTGACGCGCGACGAGTTGCACCGGCTGTGCGCCCTGTTCGGTGGGCAGCCGGATGGCGCACCCGCCTCGATTGCGATCGCGCTGGTCCGCAGCTCGCCGATCCTGCAACACCCCGTGTTCAGCGAGCACCGCTGCGAGCATGCCATGCTGCGCTATCTCAAGCGCTTGGAAGACCGTGACGTGGCGCTGAACCGCGGCATGATCCCGCTCGGCTCGTGCACGATGAAGCTGAACGCCACGGCCGAGATGCTGCCCATCGGCTGGCCGGGCTTTGCCGCCATCCACCCGTTCGCGCCGGCCGGCCAGACGCAGGGTTACGCCACGCTGATCGAGCGGCTTTCGGGGTGGCTGGCGCGCGCCACGGGGTTTGCCGCCGTCAGCTTGCAGCCCAACGCCGGCAGCCAGGGCGAGTACGCCGGCCTGCTCGCCATACGCGCCTACCACGCCGCGCGCGGCCAGCCGGAGCGCGTGACCTGCCTGATCCCCAGCAGCGCCCACGGCACCAACCCCGCCAGTGCGGCGATGGCCGGCCTGAAGATCGTGGTGGTCGGCTGTGACCGGGACGGCAACATCGACATCGCCGACCTGCGCGCCAAGGCCGAGCGCCACGCGGTTACGCTTGCCGCGCTGATGGTGACCTACCCCAGCACCCACGGCGTGTTCGAGGACGGCATACGCGAGATATGCGACGTGGTACACGCCCATGGCGGCCAGGTTTACATGGACGGTGCCAACCTGAACGCGCAGCTGGGCCTGACCAGCCCGGGCGCCATCGGGGCCGACGTCTGCCACCTGAACCTGCACAAGACGTTCTGCATCCCGCATGGCGGCGGCGGCCCCGGCGTTGGGCCGATCGGGGTGGCCGCCCACCTCGTGCCGCATCTGCCGAACCATCCGTTCCGGGCGGATGCGGGGCCGGCCACCGGCGTCGGCCCGGTGTCGGCCGCGCCGTTCGGCAGCGCGGGCATCCTGCCGATCAGCTACGCCTACATTCGCCTGATGGGCGCGGCCGGCCTGAAGCACGCCACCGAGGTGGCCATCCTGTCGGCCAACTACATCGCCACCCGCCTGCACGAGCATTACCCGGTGCTGTACACCGGCGCCTCCGGCACCGTGGCCCACGAATGCATCCTTGACTGCCGCGGGTTTGCCGCCGCCGGCGTGCAGGTGGAGGACATCGCCAAGCGCCTGCAGGATTACGGCCTGCACGCCCCCACCATGTCGTGGCCGGTTCCCGGCACGCTGATGGTGGAACCGACGGAGAGCGAGCCGCGCGCCGAATTGGACCGTTTTTGCGACGCGATGATCGCGATCCGCGCCGAAATCGCGGCGGTGGCCGAGGGGCGTGCCGACCAGACGGACAATGTGCTGCGCAACGCGCCGCATACGGCGACCGAGATTGCGTCGAGCAGCTGGAAGCACCCCTACGCGCGCGAGCAGGCGGCCTTTCCGGCTGGCGCTGCAGCCGCAGCGAAATACTGGCCGCCGGTCAAGCGTGTCGACAACGCCTACGGAGATCGCAACCTGGCTTGCACCTGCGCGCCGATAGCGAGCTATGCGGAGGCGGCAGAGTAATGCCGTCGGTCTGCATCCACAGTGGTTCTCCGTCAGCCGCGGAGTGGATGACGGCACATCGGTCTTCGACATGCCCCTCCAGCACGTCAGCCGTCGCACGCGTCCGTTTTCGACATGGACGCGCCGCTTAGAGCAATCTCACGCAGACTGGAACAGTCGAAGTGAGTAAATTGCTCGTTCGGACATATATTTAGAGCGCGCTGACCGTTTACAGTCAGCCTGAACGCGCTCTAGCGCGGGCCAACCAGCGCGAACACGGCCCCTTGCGGGTCGCGCCCGTGAAGGATCCAACTGCCGTCCGGCACCACCTGGGGGTCTCGCAGGATGGCGCCGCCCGCCGCCTCCACCCGGCCCTTGGCGGCTTCAATGTCGTCCACCTGAAAATAATAGAGCCAGCGCGGCGGCAGACCGGGCGCGTTCACCATGCCGCCGATCGCCTCGGCGCCGGCGCTGAACATCAGGTACGCCCCCATTGGGCCCATATCCATTGAGCCCGCACTGCGCCAGCCGAACTGCTCGCCGTAGAAGGCGAAAGCCGCCTGGTTGTCGGTCGTGTGCAGCTCGTGCCAGCCGCCGTGACCCGGCCGGCCGGGGGAGAAGGCGGTGCTCTGCCCCTCGCCGGCCGGCGTCATCAGGTAGAAGCCGGCACCTTGCGGATCGACAACCATCGCGAAACGACCGACGTCGGGGACCTCGGTGGGCGGCATATGCAGGGCGCCGCCGGCGCCGGTCAGCGCGGCCAGGCTCGCATCGAGGTCGGCGACCGCGATGTAGCCCAGCCAGCCAGGGCGCATCCCGTTTGCGGCGGCCTCGGCGGGGATCACCATCGATCCGCCCACGGTTTCCCCGCCGATCGACCACTCCCGGTAGTCGATGCCAGGCGCCGAGCCCGCGTTCTGCGTCCAGCCGACGACCGACCCATAGAAGCGGGCGGCCGCGTCGACGTCCGACGTCATAAGCTCGTACCAGACGAAACTACCATGGCGTGTCGTCATATCTGCTCCCATAGGCCAAAGCATCGGGTCGCCGAAGCATCGGGTTGCTCCGGCTACCGCGAGAAGAAGTTTTTCAACACGGCCCCGGCAACTCCCAACTCGGCCGCCTGCTCTACCGATCCGCCACCGCCGCCAGACAAATACGGGGCCAGCGCGTGCGCCAAGTTGGGCAGCGTCAGCGTCTGCAGCCATACCCGTCCCGGCCCGGTCAGCTCGGCCAGGAACAGCCCGTCGCCGCCGAAGAAGATGTTGGTCACGCCGCGTATGGTGGTGATGCCGAACTGCACGCGGTCCTCGAACATGCCAACATGGCCCGGATGCACGCGCAGGACCTCGCCCGGAGCCAGGGTGCGTTCGATCACCTCGCCACCCAGCTCAACCCAGGCGGTGCAGCCGCCCGACACGCGCTGGAGCAGGAAGCCATTGCCGCCGAACAGGCCGGAGCCCAGCGATTGCTGGAAGCCGGTGCCCAGTTGCACGCCCGCCGTGCCGCAGACGAAGCCGTGCTTGTGGACCATGTAGGTCCGGCCCGGCTGCACATGTACTTCCACGATGTGGCCTGGGATCTTCGCCGCGAATGCGATCGTCCCAGGCGCATAGGGGGCAGTGTATTCCGTCATGAACAGCCCGCCGCCCGACATGGCCCGGCCAATTGCCCCCAAAAAGCCGGTGTTGCCGGCCGTGTTGGTTGTGGTCCGCAGTTCGATGCCGCCGCTCATCCAACTGAGCTGACCGGTTTCGGCGACCAAGCCTTCGCCCTGCTCCAAAGCGAGTTCCAGCACAGGCAGAACGTTGCCGATGATGTGCGAACGCATGGCAGTTTCCCCCGCGTGTCCGCAGAGCGTATCCTGCCTGAAACCGTTGCAGCAAGCACTCGTGCTTGCTGCCCGAACCTGGGCTAGGTCAGCGCTACCAGGATCAACACGATACCCGCCAACGCGACGATAAAGGCTAGCGTGCGCAGAACGGGGATGCCGGCAGCATAAAGTGGTACGAAGACGAGCCGCGCCCAAAAGTAGAGCTGTACGCCCCAAACGGTCGTCCATCCATGCCGACCCGCGGCGTGGGCGACCAAGACCGCAGCTGCGAAGAACGGGAAGGTCTGCATGTAGTTGGCAAACGCACGCTGAACGCGGCCGCCAATGCCGGTCACTTCTTTCTTTTCGTCACGCGGGCTCAGGCCGTAGTGCCACCCGTGTTGGGCGGTGGTAAACTGTCCGGTGGCCACCGCATGGACCAGGCCGAGAACGACAGCCCAGGCCAGCATAGTGAGTTCGATCGTCAAAACGAGGTCCTCCTGCTGTCCTGCAACGCCGGCTGGCTACGCGGTTCCCAATCAACGGCAGCTAAGCCTTTTGTCCAGGCATGATGGCCCGAACCGGCAACATGTTCGGGCGTTGGCGAGGGAACAATAACAAGCGGAGGGCACCATGCTTCTTTCCAAGTTGTACGCCGTTGCGCTCACGTTTTCCGTAGCCGCCTGCCCAGTGGTAGCGTTGGCCGGACCGTGCTCGGCCGATATCGCCACCCTAAACCGGCAGCTTGGCGGTATGCCGGGGTTGGGGGCGCCTCTAAGCGGAAACGCTGCGGGTTCAGAGTCGGCGAAGGCCGGTTCCATGGACACCGGCACAGCATCCGACCACGCGCAACAGCGTGGGGGTAGCCTAGCCGGCGGCGGGTCGCCTGGAACCGTTGGCGGGGTTTCCGGTACGGCCGTTGGGGCGAAAGACGCCGTGGCGAACGGTCAAATAGCAACGTCCGATCAGGACGTGAGGAACCAATCCGTTGGCAAGCCGACAGCGGCTCAGACCGCGGTGACTGGCGGCAGCAGCTCCTCGACCACGACCGACGACCGCACGTCGGAGGCGAAGATGACATTGCAGAAGGCCGTCGACTTGAACGCTCAGGGGGATAGCTCCTGTGCGGCGCAGGTTGCCAAGGCACGGAGCCTGATGTCAAAAAACTAGCAGGTCGTAA
>CAXUHU010000052.1:6052-22675 GCA_964250925.1 uncultured Acetobacteraceae bacterium | reverse complement strand
AGCGCGAGGTGCTGTTCCACCGCGACACGATCGAGGCCGCCCGCCAGCATCTCTCCGCCCTGCTGACCGGCGACGGCCTGCTGGTCGGCGAAATCGGCGCGGCACTCGGCATCTCCCGCAAGTTCAGCGTGCCCCTGCTCGAATACCTCGACAGCATCCACTTCACCCGCCGCTTAGAGGAACGCCGGGTGCTGGCGGCTCCGCGATAAAGGACGACAGCGCCTGGCTGCCGGGAGCTATCCTCCGGTAGCCTCTCTTCTTGGCGAGCATGTTCATCGCGGTTGAAGGCCGACCTGATGCGATCATGGTCTGGACGCGCGTCAAACCTCCGCCAGGCCGAGCTGGGCCGCCAGCGCCCTGGCCAGCGCCTCCGCCCGGAACGGCTTGCGCAGCGTTGCCCGCACGTTGCCGCCGGGATCGCCCACCGCACTCGGCCCGTAGCCCGTCATCAGCACTACCGGAACCGCCGGCTGAAGCGCTGCCACGGCGTCGGCGAGTTCCACGCCGCTCATCTGCGGCATGGTCAAGTCCGCGAGCACAAGGTCGATCCGCTGCGTGCGCAGCTCGAGCAGGGCTTGGGCGCCGTTCTCGGCCTCGAACACGACCGCCCCCATTTCCTCGAGCATCGAGCGCGCGATCTCGCGCACGTCGGTGTCGTCATCGACCAGCAGGATCCGTGCACCAGCCAACGCGTTCGCCCCGGGCCGCGGCGGCGGGGCCGGGCGGGACGCCGCGACCGGCGCGTGCGCCCTTGGCAGGTAGAGGCTGACGGTGGTGCCCTGGCCCGGCGCGCTGGCGATCCGCACGCCGCCGCCGAGCTGCTGCGCTACCCCCAGCACATGCGGCAGTCCCAGCCCGGACCCGCGGCCCACATCTTTGGTGGTGAAAAACGGCTCGAACACCCGCGCCAGAACATGCGGCTGCATGCCATGGCCGGTGTCGGACACGGCCAGGACGGCGTGCTCCCCCTCTGGCGGGTCTTCGGGCCGGGACGGCAGGCCGGTGCGGATGTTGGCCGTGCGTATCGTCAGCTTGCCGCCACCCGGCATGGCGTCGCGCGCGTTGATGGCCAGGTTCAGCAACACCAATTCCAACTGCGCGGCATCGGCCATCGCCGGCCATACGCTCCGGTCGGCCAGCACCTCCACCGCGACCAGCCGGCCCAGCGTTCCCTCCAGCAGCTGGCTCATGCCGGCCACCATGGCGTTCAGATCGACCGGCTCGACTTGAAGGTGCTGGCGCCGGGCGAAGGCCAGCAGCTGCCCGGTCAGCCCAGCGCCCCGGCCGGTCGCCCGCGCGGCGTTGGCCAGCAGCGTGCGGGCGCGGCTACCCTGCCCGAACGTGCTCTCGACATGCGGCGAGAGCAGCTCGAGGCAGCCGGAGATCGCCATCAGCAGGTTGTTGAATTCGTGCGCCACCCCGCCGGTCAGTTGCCCCACCGCCTCCAGCCGCTGCGACCGGCGCCGGGATTCCTCGGCTTCGAGCCGCGCGGTCACATCCTGCAGCGTCGTCAGCGCCAGGCTGACCTCGCCATCCTGGCCAAGCAGCGGGCTGGCATTGACCTCCAGCTCCATCGGCGGTTGTCCGGGGCGCTGCAAGGTCAGCAGCTCGCGCTCGACCGGCTGCCCGGCACGGGCGCGCGCCCAGGGTTCCTCCTCGGGCTTGGGCACCGCGTTGCCGCGCCGCATCACCGGCCACATGCGGGCATTGAGCTCGCCCTGCATCGGCAGGCCGAGCAGCCGGCGGGCCTCGCGGTTGGCAACCTGCACCTGGCCGTCGACGCCGTGCACCACCACGCCCACCGGCGTGTGGTCCAGGATGGCGTCGATCTGGCGGCTCTGGTCGTCCAGCGCGGCGTTGGCGCTGGCCAGTTCGGTCGTGCGCGCAATCACGCGCGTCGTCAGCGTGGCGTTCAGCGCACCCAGCTGCTCGCGCCGCTCCACCAGGAACTCAAACGCGCCGAACATGGCGCGCGCAACCGCGTCGGCTTCGGTCAAGCCCTGCGGGATGGACGTCCAGGTGCCGCCCTCGCCCAGGCCGCGGGCCGCCTTGGCCATCGCTTCGATGGGCTTGGCGATGCCGCGGGCCACCACCAATGCGCCCAGCAGGCCGAGAACCACGGCGCCCGAACCAAGCTTGGCGAGCAGCAGTGTGGATTGCCGTCCTGCCTCGCCGATCAGCGCGCTGGGCACCGCAACAGCCACGGCCCAGTGCGAGTGCTCCGATCGGCTAAGTCCCACCAGCACCGGCGTGCCGTCCGGTGCTGAGCCGTCGCGCACGGCTTCTGCTACGCCGCCGAGCATGGCGGCTGTGGCCGTATCCGCCCGGCGTCCCGCCTGATCGGGCCCGCGCGTGCTGGCGACGACGATCCCGGCGGCATCCATGATCGTGGAGGTCCAGCCCTGCGGGAGCGGGTTGCGCAGCAGCAGGCGTTGCAGCACCGCGGCCGGCATGACGACCTCAAGGTCGTAGGCGTGGCGACCGGCGATGCCCACCGGCAGCACCACACGAGCCGAGAGCACACCGGCGGCGCGCTGCGAGACGAGCGACGACACCGAGGCCTGCCCCGGCACTTCCCTGGCCCAGCCGGCAACCGGCAGCGCCGCGCCGCGCGTGCCGGCTGGGCGCGCGGTATCGACCAGCACGCGGCCGGATGGGTCCAGCAGCACGATCGCGGTGCCGGGCAGTGCGGCGGCGCGGGCCAGCCTGTCCAACTCGGCCACATGGCCGCCGCGCAGCTCGTCGGTGGCCGTCAGGGTGCGCAGCAACACCTCGGCCTGGAGGAACTCCCGGTCCAGCAATTGGTCGAGGCCGTGCGCCGTGGCCAGCAAGGCGGCGTCCGCACCTTGCCGCGCGGTGACGAACACGCGCCATGTCAGCAGGGCGGAAATGCCCAGACACGGCAGCACAAGCAGCAAAGCGAGCCGCAGCAGGCGTGCGCGGACGCTGCCCCTAAGCCACATCGGGCGGAGTGATGGGAAAAGGTTGCATTACCCTCCAATCTTGCCATCCTTCAATGCGTTTGCAACACGTTTCGCCAGGCGGCTGGCGACCTCTGCCTTGGGCAGGTCCGGCCAATGCTCCTCGCCGGCGGAGTCGATGATGTGGACGGTGTTCCTATCGCCGCCCATGACGCCCGTTTCGGCACGCACGTCGTTGGCCACGATCCAGTCGCAGCCCTTGCGCAGCCGCTTGGCCCGCGCATGGTCCAGCAGGTCATCCGTCTCGGCCGCGAAGCCCACCGTCAGCTTTGGGCGAAGCGGCCCGGGTCGCGACAGCGTGGCCAGTATGTCCTCGGTCGGCACCAGTTCCAGCACCGGCGGCCCGGCCTGCTTCTTCAGCTTGGTCGTAGACGGCGCCGCCATACGCCAATCGGCCACCGCTGCCGCAAACACCGCCGCATCGGCGGGCAGCGCCGCTTCGCAGGCGGCCAACATCTGGGCCGCTGTTTCCACGGCGTGCACCGCGACCCCCGGCGGATCGGCCAGCGCCACCGGGCCGCGCACCAGGGTCACGCGCGCGCCGAGCAGGGCCAATGCAGACGCAATCGCCAGGCCTTGGCGACCGCTGCTACGGTTGGAGATGGATCGTACGGCGTCGATCGGCTCCTGCGTAGGGCCCGCGGTGACCAGAACGTGCCGGCCGGCCAGCAAGGCGCCCTCGGCAGAAAACCGCTGTATGGCGGCCAGGATCGCGGCGGGCTCGGCGAGCCGGCCCGGCCCGTATTCATGGCAGGCCATCTCGCCTTCGTCCGGGTCCACGAAGCGGACGCCACGCGATTGCAGCTCTGCCAGGTTGGCGATCGTGGCGGGGTGCTGCCACATGCGCACGTTCATCGCCGGCGCCATCAGCACCGGCTTGTCTGTGGCCAGCAGCACGGTGCTCGCCAAGTCCCCGGCCAAGCCCGCCGCGTGGCGTGCGATGAGGTCGGCCGAGGCGGGTGCGACCACTACCAGGTCGGCCGCCCGCGACAGTTGGATATGACCCATTTCGCTCTCGTCCGTCAGCGACCACAGGTCCGTGTAGATCCTGGCACCCGTCAGCGCCTGCAGGCTGAGCGGGGTTACGAACCGCGCCCCTGCCTCGGTCAGCACCGCCGTTACGCCGTAACCCGCCCGCACCAGCAGCCGCACCAGCTCCAGCGCCTTGTAGGCCGCGATCCCGCCCGAGACGATCAGCAAGACCCGGCCGACGGCTGACGGCTGGCTCAGAGCCGCCAACCGGAGTGGATGGCCGCGATCCCTCCCGACAGGTTCTCGAACTTCACCTGGTCCAGGCCGGCCTGCTCCATCATGGCCGCCAGCGCCTCCTGATCGGGAAACACCCGTATGCTTTCGGCCAGGTAGCGATAGCTCTCGCTGTCGCCGGCCACCAGGCGGCCCACACGCGGCAGCACGCCGAACGACCAGCGATCATAGGCGCGCTCCAGCACGGCCACCTGCAGGCGGGAGAACTCCAGGCAGAAAAACCGGCCGCCGGGCTTGAGCACGCGGCGCGCCTCGCGCAGCACGGCCAGCTTGTCGGTGCAGTTGCGCAGGCCGAAGGCGATGCTGACCGTATCGACGCTGGCGGCCCGCAGCGGCAGGCGCTCGGCATCGGCCACCACGTAGGTGAAGCCGGCCACCAGGCCGCGGCCGATGGCGCGGTCGCGCCCGCCGCCCAGCATGGCGGCATTTATGTCGGTCAGCAGCACGGGCCCGCCGCCCAAGAGCCTCCAGGTGGCTGCGATGTCGCCGGTTCCCGAGGCTAGATCCAGCAGCGTCTTGGTGGGCGAGGGCCGCATTCGGGTGGCGAAAATGCGCTTCCACACACGGTGGATGCCGAGCGACATGATGTCGTTCATCAAATCATATTTCGGCGCCACGCTGTCGAACACCGCGCGCACCAGCGGCTTTTTCTGCCCGGCCGGCACGCGCCGAAACCCGAAATCGGTGTCCTGCCCGCCGGGCAGCGAGGTGGGGGGGCTCTGTTGGTTCATCACCCACGGTGTATAGCCCGAGATCACGCGATGCCGGAACTCCCCGAAGTTGAGACCGTGATGCGCGGTCTGCAGGCCAGGCTGCAGGGGCGCGCGATCCAGAGCGCCGTGCTGCGCCGGGGCGACTTGCGCTGGGCGGTGCCCCAGGGGTTTGCCGCCCGGCTGACCGGCGCGCGCGTGGAAGGGTTTGCGCGCCGCGGAAAATACATCCTGATGCGCCTTCAGGGCGGCGTCAGCGTGGTGCTGCATTTGGGCATGTCCGGCCGGATGAACATCGGGGCTGCCGGACCGGCCGAGCCGCTACCCGTTCGGCACGAACACCTCGTGCTGCTGACCGATGACGGCTGGCGCATCGCGTTCGTGGACCCGCGCCGCTTCGGCAGCCTCGACCTTGTGCCCACCGCCGCCGAGCACACGCACCGTCTGCTGGCCGGGCTGGGTCCCGAACCGCTCGAAGCCGGCTTCGACGCCGCCACCCTCTCGGCGGCCCTGGCCGGCCGTCAAACGCCGATCAAGTCGGCACTGCTGGACCAGAGCGTGGTGGCGGGCCTGGGCAACATCTATGTGTGCGAGGCGCTGTTCCGCGCGCGCCTGTCACCCCGCCGGCTGGCCGGCAGCGTGGCTGGCATCCGCGCTGCCCGCCTCGTGCCAGCCATCCGCGCCACCCTGACCGAGGCGATTGCAGCCGGCGGCTCCAGCCTGCGCGACTACGTGCAGCCCAGCGGCGAGCTTGGCTATTTCCAGCATGCCTGGAAGGTGTATGGCCGCCCGGGCGAGCCTTGCGAAAGCTGTCCCGGCCTGCCCGCCTGCGCCGGAATCAGGCGAATCGTACAGTCCGGACGCAGCACCTTCTTCTGCAGCCGGACCCAGAAGTAGCCGTGATGCCGCCAGGGCGAGGGCTGGCCGCTCGGCTGGCGGCCCGTCCTGGCTTGACTTGGGCTGGGCGCGGACACTAGAAATCTGCTTCCCGGCGTCGTGGCCTAGCCCCCGGTGCGCCAATCCGACAGCAGATGCAGAGATAGACCCGACCCGATGGCGAACACCGATTCCGCGCGCAAGCGCATCCGGCAGAACACCGTGCGGACCGCTCGCAACGCGGCTCGCAAGTCTCGCATGCGCACGTTCGTCAAGAAGGTCGAGGCTGCCATTGCCGGTGGCGACCGTAAGGCGGCAAACTTGGCCTTGCTGCAGGCGCAGCCGGAGATGCAGCGCGCGGCCGGAAAGGGCGTGATCCATCGCAACACCGTGGCGCGCAAGCTGTCTCGCCTGTCCGCCGCCATTAAGCACATTTCTGTCGGTTGAAGGCTTGCCGGTCTGGCGCCGGCACAGCAGCTACGATGATGCCGATCACAACACACCGGTATCGGTCAAGTGCAAACGCCCTCCCAAGCGCAACTTTGAAGTAATTGGGACTTAAATACTTCCCTGGAAATTAGAAGCCAGAATTAATTTGCCTTCTGCTACGTCCTGACCTAGGTTTTATTGGTGGGCCGAGCCGGCGTTATTAATCTGGGTAGGATCTAAGACTGACATTGGCGCTAGATTGGCGTCGTGTTTACGGACAAGCGCGCCGACGTCCAGGCAGTTGGGGAAGTGTCACTTGAGCTCCGGAAACATACGTCTCGACCTTGATCGACATGTCACGTTCGGCGCCGAAGCACCATCGGCCGAGACCCAGGCAGCCACGCAGTGGGCGCGGATACGGGGCCGCCTGCAGGCCGATGTCGGCGACGTGGAATACCGCAGCTGGCTCAAGCAGATGACGCTGGCCGGCATCGAGGGCGACGAAGTCACCGTCCACCTTCCCACGCGGTTCCTGCGCGACTGGGTCCGCAGCCATTACGGCGAGCGTATCAGCGCGCTGTGGCAGCAGGAAAACGCCGCCGTGAAGCGCGTGGAGATACGGGTTGGCGGGCGTCCTGCTTCGGGACTGGCCGAGAGCCTTGCCGTGGCATCGGCGCCACCACCCTGCAGCGCAGCTGTGAAGACCCCTTCTGCCGGCCAGGCACGCGTCACCGACGAGCTGTCCGCCCCGCTCGACATTCGGTTCAGCTTCGACAGCTTCGTGGTCGGCAAGCCAAACGAGTTTGCCTATGCCTGCGCACGTCGCGTGGCCGAAAACCCGGGCAGCAAGGAGTTCAATCCGCTCTTTCTGTATGGCGGGGTGGGTCTGGGAAAGACCCACTTGATGCACGCCGTCGGACTCGAATTGACGCGCCGCGGTGCCGCACATCCGACCGTCGCCTACATGTCGGCCGAAAAATTCATGTATCGCTTCATCGCGGCCTTGCGATCGCAACAGACGATCGAGTTCAAGGACCAGCTCCGCTCCGTCGACGTCCTGATGATCGACGACCTGCAGTTCCTGATCGGCAAGGACAACACCCAGGAGGAGTTCTTCCACACCTTCAACGCGCTGGTCGATGCCGGCAAGCAGATCGTCGTCAGCGCCGACAAGTCGCCCTCCGACCTTTCGGGCCTGGAAGACCGCCTGCGCACGCGGCTTGGCTGCGGCATGGTGGCCGACCTGCACGCCACCACCTTCGAGCTGCGGATCAGCATTCTTGAGGCCAAGGTGACGCGCGCAGGGGCAACCGTTCCCGGCCGGGTGCTGGAGTTCCTGGCCCACAAGATCACCACGAACGTGCGTGAGCTGGAGGGGTCGCTGAACCGTCTCATCGCGCATGCCAACCTGTTCAGCCGACCGATCACGTTGGAAACAACGCAGGAGGTGCTGCACGACGTCCTGCGCGCACACGACAAACGGGTGACGATCGATGAGATACAGCGCCGTGTGGCCGAGCATTACAACATGCGTATCGGCGACATGGTCAGCGCGCGCCGTGCCAGGGCTGTGGCGAGGCCGCGCCAAGTGGCGATGTTCCTTGCCAAGCAGTTGACAAGCCGCTCGCTGCCGGAGATCGGCAAGAAGTTCGGCAACCGTGACCATACAACAGTCATGCACGCCTGCTCGCGCGTGACCGAGCTAATGGGTGCCGATAGCGGATTTGCCGAGGATGTAGATTTGCTGAGAAAGATGCTGGAAAGCTGAAGGCCGGCTTACGCCTCAGGCAAACGGGCCCGCGGCATCCGTAACACACAGGGCAAACCTCTGTTCGCGCTTGTGAACGGTCGCAGTCATCTGCCACGATAGGCGGTTGGCCGTCGATGCGTCTTTTCATTATTACGCGCCGATGCCGGCCACGGCCAACGTCGTCACCGCGATGTCGGGTTCCGTAATGGCTCGGGGGTCAGGTGGCTAAGTGTTTGCCGGAGAGAATTTGCGCGCCGTTTCCGGTCGGCCTCGCATCGTGAAGTGGCGCAGGAAGGCCATGCCTTCCTGCTGCCGCTCCTGCCTTACTCTGCTGGGATGTAGTTTGCACCCTGCTTGCTTGACGAGGCTGTGCCGCATGCGGAAACAGCCGTGCCTTCGATCTTGTAACTATTGCGGTAGCTGTTGTCGCCCACGGCGTGCAGGGAGCCGTCGCTTGAGGTTCCCCTGTGGAACCCAGCAAACGCGATCGTGTAGCCGATCGAATTGGCGTCGGCCAGCGTGATCACGGCGGTGTAGTAGAACTTGGTGATCGTCGGGGCGGCCTTGTACTTCAGCGTGCCGAGGCTAGCCACGGTCAGGTTGCCGCCTTCAAACGTGAAACAATCCTTGAACTTGGTTCCGAAGCTGGTGGTGACGGTCACGTCGTAGATGAACGGCTTGGCCATCGCCTGCGTAGCCGCGCCCATGCTGCCCGCCAGCAAGACACCAGCGATAATTTTGGTAGTGAGTGCACTCATCGAATAAAACTCCAGGTTGAGTCAGCGATCAGGAACGAGGGTAGCTTGGAAAGTCCAATAGTTGGTTCTTTCGCGACGAACCGTAAACAAAGATAGCACATAGTCAACCAATTTCGATCCGTTTTGCGCGGTTCTATACATGGATTATTCCATACCTTGTAGCTCTAGATCAGCCCAACAATACGGCCGTATGCCGATACAGAGGCCAATTTTTCCAACTCAACTGTCATCAACCGACATCCTTTGCCGTGTATCCTTGCGCAAACAACACGGCCCGCAGATCGGAAAATTCGATGCGGTTGGAGATCTCGGCCGCGACCACCGGCTTGGGGCGGAACGCCATTGCGGCCCCGGCCGCCTTCAGCATGGCCAGGTCGTTGGCGCCATCGCCCACCGCCAGACAGGCAGCACTGCGCAGTCCGCCGGCGGTGCTGAGCGCGCGCAGGGTGGCCAGCTTGGCGTCACGATCCAGGACGGGGTCAGCCACCGCACCGGTCAGCCGCTCTCCGTCGTCCAGCAGAATATTAGCGTAATGGGATGCGAAACCGCACAGGGCAGCCACCCGGCTCGTGAAGTAGCTGAAGCCGCCCGAGACCAGAGCGGTGGTGGCCCCATGAGCCCGCATGGTGGCCACCAGCGCGCGGGCGCCCGGCGTCAACCTCACGCCGCGCCAGGCCGCCTCCAATGTGGACAGTTCCAGCCCTTTCAGCAGCGCCACCCTTTCGCGCAAGGCCTCGCGGAAATCAATCTCTCCGTTCATGCTTTGCCGGGTGATTTCGGCCACCTGTTCGCCTACGCCGGCGATTGCCGCCAGTTCGTCGAGCGTCTCCCCGGTCACGATCGTGCTGTCCATGTCGGCCAGCAGCAGGCGCTTGCGCCGGCCGCGCTCACGCATCATCAGCACATCGACATAAGCACCTTCCAGGGCGGCGCGCGCCGCGTCCATCGTGTCGGCCGCGACGCCGGGTATGTCGGCCGCTTCGCCGATCGACAGGGTGACGGGCGTGCGGCCGCCATGGACCGCATCGCGCACCCGGTCGATCATCGCCTGCGTCAACGTCACGGCGTCGCGCGCCGCAACCAGGGTCAAAACGTAGCTCATGGCAGGCTCTCGCGACGATTTTGCTGGGGTGTAGGGCCGGGGTCTAGGGTATGACGATGTCCCGCGACAAGAAGCCGGCGATTGTGGTGGCCGGCCCTACCTGCAGCGGCAAGTCGGCCCTGGCGCTCGACCTGGCCGAGCATATCGGCGGCACCATCATCAACGCCGATTCGATGCAGGTGTACCGCGAGCTGCACGTGCTGACCGCGCGGCCGAGTGCCGCCGACGAGGCGCGCGTGCCGCATGCGCTTTACGGGACGCGGGCGGCGGCCGAGGCCGCCAGCGCCGCTTGGTGGCGCGGCCAGGCGCTGGCGGCCATGCACGCGGCCGAGACGGCTGGCCGGATCCCCGTTCTCTGCGGCGGCACCGGCCTGTATCTTGCCGCCCTCATCCACGGCCTGGCCGACATACCGGACCCCGGCGCAGACGCCCGCGCAGAAGCGCGCGCGCTTCTGCAACGGCTCGGTTCGGCAGGCTTGCACGACCGCCTTCAGGAGGCCGATCCGATCACCGCCGCCCGGCTGCGGCCAACCGACAGTCAACGGCTCGCTCGCGCCTGGGAAGTCTGGCGCGGCACCGGCATTGGCCTGTCCGGCTGGCAGGACAGACAAACTGCGCCGAGCGACTTCATATGGGAGGTGCATGCGGTCGTGCTCGACCCGCCACGCGACCTGCTCCGTTCGGCGATCGAGCAACGGTTTGACGGGATGCTGCAGGGCGGCGCGCTGTCCGAAGTGGACGCGTTGCTTGCCCTTCGGCTGGATCCGTCGCTGCCGGCTATGCGGGCCCATGGCGTGCCGGAGCTCTCGGCCTACCGCTCGGGTTCGATCGGCCTTGCAGAGGCGGCACGCCGGGCCTGCTCGGCCACCGGCCGGTATACGCGCCGCCAGGCGACCTGGTTCCGGCATCGCGGCATTGCAGCCCAGGACCGGACGCATAGGTTCCTTGCGCGGTATGTCGACCAAACGCAATTATCGAAATGTCTTGCCGTGCTTGAGGGTAATTTAATTATTCACTGAAGTTGACCGATAATGGTCATGTCTCTTACAAGCATTTCATGAACGCGATCGTCCGGCCACACGACCATCAGGCGTCGGAGCTTGCGCAGGCCAGCGCCTCCGGTGCCGAGATACTGCTCCGTGTACTGCGAGAGCAGGGCGTGGAGGTCGTCTTCGGTTACCCCGGCGGTGCGGTTCTGCCGATCTACGACGCGCTGTTTCAGCAAACCGCCATCCGGCACATCCTGGTGCGCCACGAGCAGGCGGCCGTGCACGCAGCCGAGGGCTACGCGCGCAGCACCGGGCGCGTGGGCGTCGTCCTGGTCACCAGCGGCCCGGGTGCCACCAACGCGGTGACCGGCCTGCTCGACGCGCTGATGGATTCCGTGCCGGTCGTCTGCCTTACCGGCCAGGTGCCCACCCACCTGATCGGCAACGACGCGTTTCAGGAAGCCGATACGACAGGCATCACGCGGCCGGTCACCAAGCACAACTACCTGGTCAAGCGCAGCGAGGATCTCGCCCGCACGGTGCACGACGCGTTCTACGTGGCGCGCAGCGGCCGGCCCGGCCCGGTGGTGGTCGACCTGCCGAAGGACATTTTGATCGCGCCGGCGCCCTACCAGCCGGCGCCCGCCACGCCGCACCGCAGCTACCGGCCCGTGACGCGGCCCGACCCGGCTGCCATTCGCGCCGCGGTGCGCGCGCTGAAAGCGGCGCGACGCCCGGTGCTCTATGCCGGCGGCGGCGTCGTAAACGCCGGACCTGAGGCCAGCCGATTGCTGGCCGAACTGGTGCGGCTGGGCGACCTGCCTTGCACCAACACGCTGATGGGCCTGGGCGTCTTTCCGGCGTCCGACCCGCACTTCATCGGCATGCTCGGCATGCACGGCACCTACGAAGCCAATTTGGCGATGCATGGCTGCGACGTGATGTTCAACATTGGCGCCCGCTTCGACGATCGCGTCACCGGGCGGCTGAACGCGTTTTCGCCCGGAAGCTTCAAGATACATGCCGACATCGACCCGTCGAACATCAACAAGAACATCGCCGTCGATGTGCCGATCGTGGGTGACGCCGCCTGCGTTTTGCGCGCAATGGTCGAGGCCTGGCACGCCGAACCTGCATCGCAGGAGAGCAATCCGTTGGCTGCGTGGTGGAAGCAGATCGCCGGCTGGCGCAGCATAGAAAGCCTGCGTTTCACGCAAGCTGCCTCGCCGGACGCGGTCATCAAGCCGCAATACGCGGTGCAGCGCCTCGCCCAGCTTTGTGCCGAGACCGGGCGCGACACTTTCATCACCACCGAGGTGGGCCAGCACCAGATGTGGGCTGCCCAGCATTTCCCGTTCGAGCGGCCCAATCGCTGGATGACCAGCGGCGGCCTGGGCACAATGGGTTACGGCCTGCCCGCCGGCGCTGGCGTGCAGGTGGCGCACCCCGATGCACTGGTAATCGACATCGCCGGCGAAGCCAGCATTTTGATGAACATCCAGGAAATGGGAACGCTGGCGCAATACCGTCTACCGGTGAAAGTGTTCATCCTGAACAACCAGTACATGGGCATGGTGCGCCAGTGGCAGGAGCTGCTGCACGGCTCGCGCTACTCGGAAAGCTACAGCGCGGCGCTGCCGGACTTCGTCAAGCTGGCCGAGAGCTTCCACGCCACCGGCTTGCGTGCGCGCAATTACGGCGAGCTGGACGGGGTGATCCGGCAGATGCTGGCCACCCCCGGCCCTGTCATCGCCGACATCGCGGTCGATCAGGCCGAAAACGTCTATCCGATGATCCCGTCGGGTGCGGCGCATAACGAGATGATCCTGGGGCCGGAGCATGCGGAGCGTGCCGCCAGCATCACCGACGAAGGCATGATGCTGGTTTGATGGGCGAAGTATCGGACGAGCGTGGCGCCGCGCGCCTGGCGCGCGACGGCGCACGGCAAAGTGCCACCATCTCCGTGCTCGTCGATAACGAATCGGGCGTACTGGCGCGAGTCATCGGCCTGTTCTCCGGCCGCGGCTACAACATCGACAGCCTGACGGTCGCACCCGTCGATGACGACCGTGGCCGCAGCCGCATCAACGTGGTCACTTCCGGCACCGAGATGGTGATCGACCAGATCAAGGCGCAACTCGACCGCCTGGTGCCGGTGCATCGCGTGGCCGACCTCACCAAGCAGGGCCCACACGTGGCGCGCGAGATGGCGCTGGTGAAGGTAGTAGCCGGCGGGGAGAACCGCAGCGAATCGCTGCGAATCGCCCAGTCGTTTCGGGCGCGCGTGGTGGATACCACCACGGGGAGCTTCGTCTTCGAGCTGACAGGTGCGGCCGACAAGATCGACGCGTTCATCGAACTGATGCGGCCGATCGGCCTGGCCGAAGTGTCGCGCACCGGAATTGCGGCCATTGCGCGCGGGTCGGAAACGATTTGATTCAGCACCCGATGACGTGCCAGCACCGACATCGGTCTCCAAGGAAGAACAAGCATGCGCGTTTACTACGACCACGACGCCGATGTTAACCTAATCAAATCGCGGCGCGTCGCGGTCATCGGCTACGGCAGCCAGGGCCACGCCCATGCCCGCAACCTGGCCGACAGTGGGGTGAAGGACGTGGCTGTGGGCCTTCGCCCCCGTTCCGCCGGCGTGGCCAAGGCCGAAGCCGCCGGTTTGCGCGTGCTCGATCCGTCCGCCGCCGCGGCCTGGGCCGATGTGGTCATGGTGCTCACCCCCGACGAGGGCCAGGGCGACCTCTACCGCGAGCATCTTGGGCCGAACATGCGCGAGGGCACGGCGCTCGCGTTTGCGCACGGGCTGAACATCCACTTCAACCTGATCGACCCGCGGCCCGACATCGACGTGTTCATGATCGCGCCGAAGGGTCCCGGCCACACCGTGCGCAGCGAGTACGAGCGTGGCGGCGGCGTGCCCTGCCTGGTGGCCGTGGAGCAAAATCCGTCCGGCAATGCTCTCGAAATCGCACTCAGCTACGCCAGCGCCATCGGCGGCGGCCGCGCCGGCATTATCGAGACCACGTTCAAGGAGGAATGCGAGACCGATTTGTTCGGCGAGCAGGCCGTGCTGTGCGGCGGTCTGGTCGAACTCATCAAGGCCGGGTTCGAGACGCTGACCGAGGCCGGCTACGCGCCGGAGATGGCCTATTTCGAGTGCCTGCACGAGGTCAAGCTGATCGTCGATCTGATCTACGAGGGCGGCATCGCCAACATGAACTACTCGATCAGCAACACCGCCGAGTATGGCGAATACGTCACCGGCCCGCGCATTATCACCCAGGAGACGAAGGCCGAGATGAAGCGCGTGCTGGAAGACATCCAGTCGGGCCGCTTCACCCGCGACTGGATACTGGAGAATCGAGTGAACCAAGCCAGCTTCCGCGCCATCCGTCGCCGCAATGCCGAACACCCGATCGAACGCGTGGGCGAACGCCTGCGCGGCATGATGCCCTGGATATCCAAGAACGCGCTGGTCGATCGTGCAAGGAATTGAAGCGGAGGCCAATTTTTGGCGGCTGAAGACTGCAAACGGGTAACCGGTTTCTCTCATTACCGAAAAAAAAGCTGACGACTCAGTCTTTTCGTGGCCATAGGGGTCTGCGTTTCAGACATGCTGCACAGCGCCGTGTGTGGCGGACGCGCCAAACCCGTTTCACCCCTCGTGACAAGAATATGGAGACCCTATGAAGCTGCCCCTGATGAGCGCCGCGGCGATCGCCTTCGCGCTGACCACAGCCGCCGTCGCCCAGACAACGCCCCCGGCCGCATCCGCGCCCGCCGCCCCGTCGACCACGAGCACCACCACGCAGGACAGCGCGACGACGCCGACGAACGATGGCGGCAGCACGACGACAACCTCGACCAAGAAGACGACCCACCACCGCCATCACTCGTCGCACCACCACGCCAAGAAGGCCGCTTCGAGCGACGCCGCAGCTACGCCGGACGCCTCGGCGCCCGCTCCGGACGCGCCGAAGTAAAGTAGGGGCTCACCCGCCGGTCTCGGTTGCCAGTTCCGGCGACCGAGGCCGGCGGGTTTCTTGTCTGTCGGTCATACTGGGTGTATGGACCGTTATCATGGCACGCCTCGTCCACTTCGCCGGCTTGATCTCGCTGCGCAATGAGGTGTTTACGGCGCGCACTGTCCTCCCGGTTCGACTTATCGCCCCCTGAGCGGGAAACCGGTCCGCACGGCCGGCTCGTTCAGGGGCAATGCGGCGCCCAGCTTCGCGATCTGATCGACACCGACGAGGACCACCCGAGATGACCGGCATACCGACCATCGACCACCCGAGTTTCGGCCGCATGGCGCCCGACCGGGTCATCGTTTTCGACACCACCTTGCGCGACGGCGAACAATCGCCGGGCTTCTCGATGAACCTGGCCGAGAAATTGCGGCTGGCCCAGGCACTGGCCGAGCTCGGCGCCGACGTGATCGAAGCTGGTTTTCCCATCGCTTCGCCCGGAGATTTCGACAGCGTGCAGGCCATTGCCGGCGCCGTGCGGGGCCCCGTCATCTGCGGCCTGGCCCGCTCGGCCCCAGGCGACATCAACCGCGCCGCCGAGGCGTTACGCGCAGCCGAACGCCCACGCATCCACACCTTCATCAGCACCTCGCCGCTGCACATGAAGTACAAGCTGAAGATGGAGCCCCTCTCGGTGCTCGAGGCCGTGACCGCCTCGGTCACCCTGGCACGCCGCTTCGTGGCCGATGTCGAGTGGTCCGCCGAGGATGGCAGCCGCACGGAAGCCGATTTCCTCGCCCGCTGCGTGGAGGCGGCCATCAAGGCGGGGGCCACCACCATCAACATCCCCGACACGGTCGGCTACGCCCTGCCGGAAGACATCACCCGCATCTTCGAGGATCTGCGCGCCCGCGTGCCCGGCGCCGACACGGTCGTCCTTTCGGCGCATAACCACAACGACCTGGGCCTGGCGGTCGCAAACACAGTGGCGGCCCTGCGCGCCGGCGCGCGGCAGGTCGAGTGCACCGTCAACGGCATCGGCGAGCGCGCCGGCAACGCGGCGCTGGAAGAAATCACCATGGCGCTGCGTACCCGGCAGGACGCCGTGCCGTTGCGCACCGGCATCGTCAGCGAACGCATCCTGCGCACCTCGCGCCTGCTCTCCACCATCACCGGGTTCGACGTGCAGCCCAACAAGGCGATCGTCGGCCGCAACGCCTTCGCCCATGAAAGCGGCATCCACCAGGACGGCATGCTGAAGAATGCCCAGACCTACGAGATCATGACGCCGGAATCGGTCGGCTGGACCAAGACCAGCCTGGTTATGGGCAAGCACTCGGGCCGGGCGGCGTTCCGCGACAAACTGGCCGCACTCGGCTACGGCGAGATCGGCGACAACGCGCTGAACGATGCGTTCCGCCGCTTCAAGGACATCGCCGACCGCAAGAAGCTCGTCTATGACGACGACATCGTGGCACTGGTCGACGACGAGGTGGTGCGCGGTCACGACCGTATCCGCTTCTGCGAGTTGGACCTTACCGCTGGCTCGCGGGGGCCCGCGCGGGCCTTGCTGACGCTGGAGGTGGATGGCGTCCGCCAGAGCGCGGCCGAGACGGGAGACGGACCTGTCGATGCGACCTTCCGCGCGATACGGGTGATTTTCCCGCACGAGGCTCAGCTCGTCTTGTTCTCCGTCGGCGCGGTGACCGAGGGGACCGATGCCCAGGCCAAGACCACGGTCCGCCTGAGCGAGAACGGCAAGATGGTCGATGGGCAGGG
>CAXUHU010000052.1:4642-5952 GCA_964250925.1 uncultured Acetobacteraceae bacterium | reverse complement strand
AATGGTTCTATCATGGAAGGATGCGTGCCACCCCCGTGATAGCCGCCGACCGTGCGCCTTGGCGCTGGCGCTTTGCCAATTCCTGCTTCGACGAAGCCAGCCTCGAGCTGAGCGTGGACGGCCAGCTCGTGGAACTGGAACGACGCCCGCTGGAGTTGCTGGCTCTGTTGCTGGCCCATGCGGGCGAGGTCGTAACGAAGGCGGAAATCGTCGGCGCGGTCTGGTCCGGCCGCGACGTGTCGGACGCGTCGCTGACCAAATGCGTGGCCCGCCTGCGGCGCGCGCTGAACGACCACGACCACACGCTCGTCCACACCGTTCACGGCTACGGCTACCGCTTCGTGCCTCCGGTCACTGTGCAGGAGGCGGGCAGCACACCAACTCTTCCCCCTGCGGCCCTGGACTTGCAGCCGGGCGCACCCGTTCCCGGCCGACTGCACTGGCGGCTTGTTCGCAGGTTGGGAACAGGGGGCTACGGCGACGTTTGGCTTGCCGCCCAAACGACGGCCCAGCAGATGCGCGTGGTCAAATTCGCCCGCGACGGCGCGGGCGTGGCAGCCCTGCGCCGTGAGATCACGCTCGGCCGGCTGCTGCGCGAGGCGCTGGGCCGGCGCGAGGACCTCGTCAGCGTCATCGACTGGAACCTCGAGCAGCCGCCCTATTTCGTCGAGACCGCCTGGAGCGAGCTGGGCAACATGGCCGACTGGGCCGCTGCCCAAGGCGGCCTAGTCTCGCTACCTTTGACGCTCCGCATCGAGCTGGCGGCCCAGATTGCCGACGCGTTGTCGGCGGCTCATGGCGTGGGCGTGCTGCACAAGGATCTAAAGCCCGCCAACGTGCTGATGCGAACCGGCCAGGGTGGTCAGCCAGCCATCGTGCTGAGCGATTTCGGCAGCGGCCGCGCCCTGGAGCCGGCACGTCTGGACGCTTTCGGCATTACCCGCCCAGAGCCGGACCATACCGCCGCGCCGAGCGACGCGGCAACGCACATGTATCAGGCACCCGAGTTGGCCAATGGCGGCGCGCCCACCGTGCAGGCCGATATCTACGCCCTGGGCGTGATGCTGTTCCAGCTCGTGGCCGGCGACTTCAGGCACGCGCTGACGCCCGGCTGGGAGGAGCACGTGTCCGACCCGCTTCTGCGGCACGACATTGCCAGCGCCGCAGCCGGCGACCCGGCAAGGCGGCTGGCGACCGCCACCGACCTGTCCGCCCGCCTGCGTGCGTTGCCCGCCCGCCGGGAAGCAGCTGCTCAGCAGGCGCTGCATAGGCAGGAAGCAGCGCGCGTAAGGGGCGCGCTGGAAGTGGCG
>CAXUHU010000052.1:1313-4632 GCA_964250925.1 uncultured Acetobacteraceae bacterium | reverse complement strand
GGCCAGGCGCGGCCCGATGCGTGCGCTGGCAGCGGCTCTGCTCGTGGGCTTGTCGGTCAGCACGTACCTGACCGTACGGGCCGACCGGTCCGGCCAGCAGGCCAAGCGTGAAGCGGCGCGCGCGCGCGCGGTGACCAGCTTCGTTACCGACGACCTGTTTTCGGCCGCCAATCCCGTGCTGGGTGCCAACCCCAACGCGCCGATCAAATCCGTGCTCGCCCTGGCCGCGGCGCATCTCGACCGTAAGTTCCTGCCCGGCACGCTGGATCGCGCCTCGGCCGAGGCCGCCATCGGCGGCGCCTATGCTGGGCTGGCCGATCCGGACCATGCGTTGCCCTTGCTGCGTGCGTCGCTGGCCACCCTGCGTCGCTCTCTGGGCGAGTCTGCGCCGGAGACGCAGGCCGTCCGCCTCACCATGGCCGACCTGGCCGAGCGCATGGCCGACCTGGCCAGCCTGAAGTCTGCCGGGCAGGCCGTGATGGCCTCCCATCCGCGCGACTCCGACACTGAGCTGCGTGGCCGCTTTGCCCTGCTGTATGCAGCCTGCCTGAACGACGATACCGATGCGGTCTGCATTACCAAGCTGCGTCCCTTCCTGGCCGAGGTGCAGCGTCGTACTGGCCCGTCCAGCCTGCTGACGCTGCGGGTGCGCGACCTGCTGGCCTATCAGCTTTCCGAGGGCCAGCATTTTGACGAAGCCATCGCGCTGTCGCGTGAGACGGTGGCGCTCTCCCAGGCGGTGTTGAGCCCGGACAACCTGCATTTGCAGGAACGGCGTTTCCACCTGGCCATGGTGCTGAACGAGGCCGGCCAGCACACGGAGGCGATCGCGCTGCTGGAGAGCGTGCGCCGCAACCTGCTCACCCTTGCGGGCGGCGAGACGGAGCTGTCCAACCGTATCGCCACCCAGCTCGGCCGAGCCTATGCGGCCGCTCACCATTACGAGCAGGCCTTGCCGCTGCTGCGCGGCGCGCTGGACTACAACCAGCGCACCCATGGCGAGGATTTTGAGTTTACCCGTTTCGGCATCAACATTCTGGCGCGCGCCCTGTCCGACGCGGGGCGCCCGTTGGAGGCCGTGCCGTTGGGCGAACACGCGCTGGCGCTGCAGCGCGCGGCTCAGGGATCCGACAACGAGGACACGCTCTGGATCGAGGGCAACCTGGCCGAGGAGGTACGCGTAGCCGGCGACCTTGCGCGCGCCGAGGCGATCTACGCCGACATCGTGGCGCGCGCGCGCCCCGTCTTCACCCATGGCGAGTGGGACACCGGCCATTTCGAGATGCTGCTGGGCCAGGTGCAGGCACAGGCGCGTAAGATGGAGGCGGCGCGCGCAAGCCTTGGCGAGAGCGTACGAGCGCTGTCCGCCACGCTCGGTCCCCTCGACGCACGCACGCGCGCGGCTCAGGCGGTGTTGGCCGGACTGGACGCGAGCGCCCGCACCGACGTGCCCCCTTCGCCGTCGCGGTGAAGGGGGAACTGGCCGCCGGGCCGGCCGGCAGGGTCATCCCTGATGCGCACCAGGCAGCCATCCGAGCCACTCATGCCCCAGGGTCGGCGGGCCGGCCGACAGCACGGCTGGGGACGCTGCGGCGTTGGTGCCGCTCTGGGCCACGATGTCGATCGTCAGGCCGGCCACGTTGGCGAAATCGGTCGCCAGATGGATGGCCTCGTTGGTCAGCGTGCCGCCGCTGTAATGGATGCTGAACACGCCGCTGGCACCGCCGGCCAGTATCGGGCCGAAATCAGCTGCCGTGACGCCGTTGCCGGACAACGCCGTGCCGGTGATCGAGCCGCCGTTCACGGTTGTCTGCAACGCACCGCGCAAATCCGCCGAGCCGGAAGCACCGGTGTTTTCGATCTTGAAGCTTGCGGTGTGGCCCGCCTGCACCGCGATGGTCAGCGTGCCGTTGACAGTGGTGATTGTGGTGCCGTTCACCCCCACCACACCCAGTTTGGTGCCCTGCCCGTCGATCGTGCCGGTGACGCCGGCAAACGGGTTGTAGCTGTTGCCTTTCCCGGCGGCCGTGTTGTTGTAGTCGCCCGTTACCGTCAGCGTGGTCCCGCTGGTGTTCAGCGCACCGCCGGCCGTGGTCAGCGTGGCGATGGTGCTGTTGCCCGCGCCGGCGGCGCTGGCGATTGTCGCCGCCGTGCCGCTGCCGCCCAGGGTCAGCGAGCCGCCGGTCAGCGCAGCGGTGTCGGTGAACGTTCCGCTGTCCAGGATCAGCCCCGTATTGGCCAGGCCGCCCGAGAATGCCAGGCTGTCGCCTGCGGCCACAGAGATCGTGCCGCTGTTGGTGAACGCATCGTTAATGGTGCCGGCACTTTTGCCAGTCGCCTCGAACAGGCCGGTGCTGGTGAAGGCCGCGCCGGCCAGGGTGGCGGTTCCCGTGACGTCGAACGTGCCGGCGAAGCTGACAGGGGCCGACAGGTTCAGCATCGCCTTGTTCAGCAGTGCGATGTTGCCGACATCGAGCACGGTGCCCGTATTCAGCGTGGTGGTGCCGCCGAAACCCAGCGTGCCGTTGCCGCTGATCGTGCCCGTGATGGTGTTGGTCTTGCCGGTCAGGTCGAGTTCGCCGCCGGCGGCGACGATCGAGCCGTCGTCGGTCAGCTTGGCTGCAACCGTGCCGTGGCCAGTCAGCAAAGCCGTGGATTTGTCGTTCAGGGCGGCCGCCTTGAACACGCCGCCGCCCAGCGCCAGCGTGCCGTTGTTGGTGATCACGTTCTTCGTCGTGTAACCGCGATTGCCCAGCACGGACAGGCTGGCGCCCTTGTCGATCGTCTTGAGGCTTGTCTCGATGGTGGTGCCGCCGAACGTGATCTCCGAACCCGCGCCCGACAGGATGATCGAAGCGTTGTCGGTGACCACAGCCGCACCCGTGAAACTGGCGACCGCTGTTAACGTGCCTCCGGCCGAGGCTGCGCCGTAGGTGCCGCCCGTCAGCACGCCGGAAGCATTGTCGTTGGTCAGTACGGCGCCGGACTGGAAGCTGACGGTGCTGCCGCTATCGGCCTGGATCAGGCCCTGGTTTGTATAGGTGCCGTTCTGGAAGATCAGGCCGCCTGGCCCTTCGCCCAGCATCTGGCCGCTGGACGTGTTGAGGCCGGTGCTGCCCAGGTTGACGACCAGCGCGTTGCCGCCGGTGGCCGCGATCGTTCCGCCGTTGATCAGGGTGAGCTGTCCTGCGCCGAGCTGGCCGGCACCCTCGATGGTGTTGTTGACGTTGTCCAACACGAAGCTGGCCGACGCGCCGTAGATGCGGTTCGAGCCGTTATCGGTCGTATTGATCGTGCCGCCGCCGGTCAGCGTGACCGT
>CAXUHU010000052.1:0-1213 GCA_964250925.1 uncultured Acetobacteraceae bacterium | reverse complement strand
CGATCAGGTTGGTGTCGTCGTTGCCGCTGGCCAGGAACAGGGTTCCGGCGTTGGTGATGGTCCCCAGCACCGCCAAGCTGGTGTTGTCGTCCACCTGTATGGTGGTCGTGTTGACCACGGTGTTGGTCGAGCCGTCGAGCGTTGCGTTGCTGGCGAAGATCTCCGCTCCGCCGCTGGCGCTCAACGTCCCGCCGGCGATCGTCGCCCCGTTGAGATAGACGTCGCCGCCGGCCGCGGTGATGTGCCCCGAAGCACCGTTGTTCACCGCCGTCTGGATCACCAGGCCGCCGGTGCCTTGAGCCTCCATCAGGCCGCTGTTGGTCGTGACGGCACTGCCCGTGTTGAGCACCAGGGCGTTGCTGTCGGTCGCGTCGATGGTGCCGCTGGCGCCGTTGATCAAGGTCAGCTGGCCATCGCCCAACTGCCCCGCGCCCTCGATCAGGTTGGAGGTGTTGTTCAGGACGTTGGACGCTGAGGCGCCGTAGATGCGGTTGGAGCCGTTGTTGTCGAGCAGGATCGTGCCGCTGCCGCTCAGCGTCAGCTTGGACCCGCCGACGACGAGGTTGGTGTCGTCGTTGCCCGAGTTCAGCGCCAGCGTGCCGGCGTTGGAAAAGGTGGAGGTGGCTGAACCGGAGCCGAAGGTGAAGCTGGTGTTGTCGTTGATGTTGAGGGTGACGAACTTGTTCGTGGTCAGCGACAAGGCTGCCTGGTTGGAGGCATTGATCGCGGTGGCTGCCGACGTGCTGATGGTGACTGTGTCGGCGGCCGTGGGCACCTGTTGCGGCGACCAATTGGCCGGGTTGTTGTAATTGCCATCGCCAGCTTTACCGGTCCACGTAATCGTCGCCATGTACTGTCCCCACCTATCATCCGCCGCGCTGTGTGCAGCGTCGGCTGGCGAGGGCTTGCCGGTAATCCTTACGGTGGGCGAGGGAAAAGGCCGTGAACCTCGGGACTTTTATCCGAAAAAACGTGACGTTTTTCCGACTTGGGCGACGGGGTTACGATGGTACACACATGGCACTCCTGCGCGCGCTTTTGGCGCGAGCGCAGGCACGCAGGCCTCTAGTATCCGTTGTAGCCGGGCGGCGGAGGTGGGGGCTGTTGCTGATAACCGCCCGGCGGGTATCCGCCAGGCTGCTGGTAGTAGCCGTTCGGCGGCTGCTGGCCGTAGTAGCCGGGCGGCGGCGGGGGCGGCTGATTGCCGTAATAG
>CAXUHU010000051.1:0-22896 GCA_964250925.1 uncultured Acetobacteraceae bacterium | reverse complement strand
TGGATCTACATCGGCAGCCAGGGCATCGTGCAGGGCACCTACGAAACCTTCGTCGAGATCGGCCGCCAGCACTATAGCGGCTCGCTCGCCGGCCGCTGGATCCTCACCGCCGGCCTTGGCGGCATGGGCGGCGCCCAACCGCTCGCCGCAACGCTCGCCGGCGCCTCCATGCTCGCCGTCGAAGCGCAGGACAGCCGCATCGAGAAACGGCTGGAAACCGGCTACCTGGACGCTCGCGCCGAAACGCTGGACCAGGCGCTGGCCATGATCGAGGACGCGAAGCGATCGGGCACCCCACGCTCCATCGGCCTGCTCGGCAACGCCGCCGACGTCTTCCCCGAGATCCTGCGCCGCGGCATCCGCCCAGACGTCGTCACCGACCAGACCTCCGCCCACGACCCCGCAAACGGCTACCTGCCCACCGGCTGGACCGTCGCCCAATGGGAACAGCGCCGCGCCACCGACCCCCAGGCCGTGGCCGCCGCCGCCAAGCACTCCATGCGCATCCACGTGCAAGCCATGCTGGGCTTCCACCGCGCCGGCGTGCCCACCGTCGATTACGGCAACAACATCCGCCAGGTCGCCAAGGACGAAGGCCTGGCCGACGCCTTCGACTTCCCCGGCTTCGTCCCCGCCTACATCCGTCCGCTCTTCTGCACCGGCCGCGGCCCGTTCCGCTGGGTGGCGCTCTCCGGCGACCCCGACGACATCCGCATCACCGACGAGGTCGTCGCCGAACTGATGCCGCACGACACCCATTTGCACACCTGGCTCGCCCATGCCGGCGCGGCCATACGCTTCCAGGGCCTGCCCGCCCGCATCTGCTGGCTGGGCCTGGGCGACCGCCACCGCGTGGGCCTCGCCTTCAACGCGCTCGTCCGCTCCGGCCGCGTGCGCGCGCCCCTCGTCATCGGCCGCGATCACCTGGACAGCGGCTCGGTCGCCAGCCCCAACCGCGAGACGGAAGCCATGCGCGACGGCTCGGACGCCGTATCCGACTGGCCGCTGCTCAACGCCCTGCTCAACACCGCCAGCGGCGCCACCTGGGTCTCGCTGCACCACGGCGGCGGCGTCGGCATGGGCTACTCCCAGCACGCCGGCATGGTCATCGTCTGCGACGGCACGGCGGACGCCGACCGCCGCCTGGCCCGCGTGCTGTGGAACGACCCGGCCACCGGCGTCATGCGCCACGCCGACGCCGGCTACCCGGACGCCATGGAATGCGCCCGCACCCACGGCCTGAACCTGCCGATGCTGGGCACCGCCCCATGACGCTGCCCATCGGCGCCGCCCCGCTCACCCTGGCCCAACTGCGCGATCTCGCCGAGGGATCGGCCATCACCCTCGACCCCGCCTGCCTGCCCACCATCGAGGCCTCGCGGGAAGCCGTGGCCCAGATCGTCGCCTCCGGCCGAACCGTCTACGGCATCAACACCGGCTTCGGAATCCTGGCCCAAAAATCCATCCCGACCGCCGACCTGGCCGAGTTGCAGCGCCGCCTGGTGCTCTCCCATGCCGCCGGCGTGGGCCCGCTGCTGGCGCCCGACATCGTCCGCCTGGTCATGGCGCTGAAGGTGATGGGCCTCGCGCGCGGCTATTCCGGCGTGCGCCCCGCCGTCATCCACCAGATCATCGCTTTCCTCGAAGCCGGCATCATTCCCTGCATCCCGTCCAAGGGTTCGGTCGGCGCGTCCGGCGACCTGGCCCCGCTCGCCCACCTTTCGGCCGCCCTGATCGGCGTCGGCGACGTGCATGTGGACGGCGGGCAGATGCCCGCCGCACAAGCCATCGCGCAAGCCGGCCTCACCCCCCTCGTGCTCGGCCCGAAGGAGGGCCTGGCCCTGCTCAACGGCACGCAAGTCTCCACCGCCCTGGCGCTGGCCGCCCTGTTCCGCACCGAGCGCATCTTCGCCGCCGGCATCACCGCCGGCGCCCTCAGCGTCGATGCCGCCCACGGCAGCGACACCCCGTTCGACGCCCGCATCCACGCGGCGCGCGGCCAGCCCGGCCAGATCGCCGCCGCCGGCGCTTATCGCCGCCTGATGCTCGGCAGCGCCATCCGCCAATCGCATATCGATTGCAGCCGCGTGCAGGACCCCTACAGCCTGCGCTGCCAGCCGCAGGTGATGGGCGCCTGCCTGGACACCATGCGACACGTGGCCGGCGTGCTCACCCTCGAGGCCAACGCCGCCAGCGACAACCCGCTCGTCTTCGGTCAGGAGGTCGTCTCCGGCGGCAACTTCCACGCCGAACCCGTGGCCCTCGCCGCCGACATGCTGGCCTTGGCCATCGCCGAAATCGGTGCCCTCTCGGAACGCCGCACCGCCCTGCTGACCGACCCGGCGATGAGCGGCCTGCCCGCCTTCCTCGTCAGCAACCCCGGCATCAACTCCGGCTTTATGCTGGCCCAGGTGACGGCCGCGGCCCTGGCCAGCGAGAACAAGTCGCTCGCCCACCCCGCCAGCGTCGACAGCCTGCCCACCTCCGCCAACCAGGAGGACCACGTCTCCATGGCCACCTTCGCCGCCCGCCGCTTGGGCGAGATGTGCGGCAACACCGCCGCCATCGTCGGCATCGAGCTGCTGGCCGCCGCCCAGGGCGTGTCGTTCCACGCACCGCACCGCACCTCGCCGGCGCTGCAGCAGGTCGTCGGCACCATTCGGCGCGTGGCGGAACCCTACACCGACGACCGCTTCTTCGCCCCGGACGTTGCTGCCGTCACCACGCTGGTGGAGACCGGCGCGTTCCCGGTGCCCGAGCTGTCGCTGTGAGCGAACCGGGCAGCCCGCCGCTGTTCCGCCTGCAGCAGGGCCGCAGCAGGCTCATCGTCAGCGTGCCGCACGCGGGCACCTACATTCCGGCGCCGATCCACGCGCAACTGAGCCAAGCCGGGCGAAGCGTGACCGATACCGACTGGCACGTGGACCAGCTCTACAACTTCGCCCCGGCGCTGGGCGCCACCCTGCTGACCGCCACCCATTCCCGCACCGTTATCGACCTCAACCGCTCGCCCGCGGGCGGGCTGCTCTACCCCGGCCAGGTAGAAACCGCGCTGTGCCCCACCGAAACCTTCGACGGCGCAAAGCTGTATGCCGCCGCGCCGCCCGGCCCCGACGAGGTCGTCGCCCGGACGGCCGCCTATTGGCAGCCTTATCACGACGCGCTGCGGGCAGAGATCGCACGCGTGGCCGCCCTGCACGGCCGCGTCCACCTGCTCGACGCCCACAGCATACGCGCCACCATCCCCCGCCTGTTTGCCGGCCGCCTGCCCGACCTCAACTACGGCACCAACAGCGGCACCTCGGCCGATCCCGGCCTCGTCGCCCGCGCCATGGCGGCCACGCAGGGTGCAGGCTTCACCCAGGTGCTCGACGGTCGGTTCCGCGGCGGCGCCATCACCCGGGGCTACGGCGCCCCACCCCGCGGCGTGCACGTCATCCAGTTGGAGCTGGCGCAGGCCTGCTACCTGGACGAAGGCGCCCCCTACCCGTTCGACGCTGCTCGCGCTGCCCCTCTCATTGCGGTACTGGTCCCCCTGGTGCGGGAACTCCTGCGCGCATAGCAGACGCGAAATCGGCAGGCTGCGGGAACGAACGGGGCGGGTCAGCTTTTGTGTCACCGTGGCCGGCGAAAGCCGGCGGCCGCACGCGGCCATACATCGCCAAGGAGAGTACCCATGTTGTCGTTCAAGCGCCCGGCCAAACGCTGGATCGCCACCTCAACCATCCTGAGCACCCTGCTGCTCGCCGCCCCCGTTCTAACCGCCCGCCCCGCCATGGCCGGCCCAGACCAGCAGGCGACGGTCGATCACGCGGTGGGGACGCTTCAGGACCTAAAGCGCGACAAGGAGTTCGGAACCGCCCGTGAACTGATGCGCACCGCACGCGCCGTCATGATCGCTCCTCGGATCTTCAAGGCCGGCTTCTTCGTCGGCGGCGAGGGCGGCAGCGCCGTGCTGATGGTGCGCGGCAGCCATGGCTGGAGCAACCCGGCCTTCTACACCATCGCCTCGGCGACCTTCGGCCTGCAAATCGGCGCCCAGGAAAGCGAAATGATCCTGTTCATCCAGTCCGAGCGCGCGTTGCAGGCGGTCATGAAAGACCACTTCAAGGTCGGCGCCAACGCCGGCCTGGCCATCGCCACGCTCGGCTCCAACGTGCAGGGCGCCACCACATCGCACGCCGGCGCCGACATCATCGTCTGGGCCTCGTCGTCCGGCGTCTATGCCGGCATCACGCTCGATGGCTCGCTGATCGAGCCCGCGCACAAGGCCGATGAAAGCTACTACGGCCGCTCGGTCACCACGAGTGAGATCGTTATGCATGGCGGCATCTCCAATGCCTCCGCCGCCAGCCTGCGTCATGCGCTGTCCTCGCTGGGCTAACCCTGCAGCCATAGACAGACAAGCATGCCAAGGGCGCGGGAGGTGATGCTCCCGCGCCGTTGGTCTTTCAGCAACCCCGAAGCCTGTCAGCGGCCGCAGCGATAGGGATGGTAGTAGCACCAGCCAGGGCCGCCGCCAGGCCCTGCCACCACGCAGCCGGCCAGCGGCATGGCAAGCGCCAACAAGGCTATAGTCGCGATCGCGCGTATCATCGTTGGTCTCCAAACTATGTTGAACGGCCAAATCGGCTTGGCAGATCAACGTCCCCTTCTCAACGCGGTTGCTGTAACGGTCTGCAACCCCTTGGCAATCCGGCTTTGCGTAACACCGCCCAGGCTCTTCCGGTGTGCCGTTTGCCGCGAATTTTGCTCTGGCATCACTGCGGCGCCGGTGCTTAGGTTGCAGCCTGAATCGCTGCCCACCTGCCTCTCCGGGAACGCATCATGACCCCAGGCACCCAGATCATCCTTAGCGGCACGCTCACCTTTGGCGTTCCCTTAGCTCTAGCCGTGCGCGACCTGATCGCACTGCGCCGCCCATCGGGCGGAAGCTGGCGCCCCGAGCCCCCCGAACCAATCGCCCCACCTCCTTCCGGCGGCGGCGGCTCGGCGCGCCCCGCACTGCCCCAATGCCTGATCGACGCTGCCCGGGGCGACCCGGGCCGGACCGTGCGGATGCCGGAGCTGGTCTAATGGTTTGGCGGAGCTGCCGTACAGCTCTCGTCTTTTCGGTGGCGGCGCTCTACGGACCGTCCGGCGGACACGGTGCGGAGCCGCAAAAGTGGTTCGGCCCGTGCTACCGATATCACATGAAGGACGGATCGTTCCTAACGCCCATTGATTTCTACAGCAGCTTCGACCCGGATGCGCCCTGGGGCGCAGCCTTGCACCAGGTGGCCGTCTTCAAGATTTATGCAGCCTTTCTCAAACGCGAACCCGTCGAAACGGTGACGCACATGTTCAGCTGGCTAGCCAAGAACCACGTCCTGCTCGCCGTGGAGTTCGGACCACTGACGCCGGAGGGATGCGGCCTGGGCGTGGAAGGCTATGACGGGCCGGCCAGCGCCCGGGCCATATCGAAAAAAGCCAAGATGGCAGGCGGGAAGATCGATTTCATCGCGATGGACGAGCCGCTGTGGCACGCGCTGGACTCGCCCAAGCCCAACGCCTGTCACTGGCCGATCAGCCGGACGGCAGAGAACGCCAGCCGGTCGGCCCGCGTGTTCAAGGACGAGTTCCCCTCCGTTCAGATCGGCGACATCGAACCGGTGGCCAACCTAGGGGGCGCACATCTCGACGCGCAGGTCGCGGAATGGTCGGACGCGTTCCGCCAGGCGAGCGGCCAACCGCTCGCTTTTTTCCATTTCGACATTCTTTGGCCACGCGACTGGAACGAAGCCGCCGCCGCCGTCGGCAAGGTCCTTCGGCAGCGCGGTATTCCGATGGGCATCGTCGTTTCCGGCGAGGCCACCGAGACCAGCGACGAAAGCTGGATGGCAAGCCTGCGCGAGCGCGTTCACCGTTACGCAGAATCCAACCTGCCTGAGCCTGCCCAGATCGTCTTCCAATCCTGGAGCCCATTGCCCACGCACATCCTACCCAGCAACAACCCCGACAGCCTATCGAGCGCACTGGTTGCACCTCTGCCTTGGCATTGATCCCGAGCGGCTTGCGCGGGGGCGTCGTCAAGCTTCAGCACCTGCCCTTTTCGGAGGACGACGCCGTGGAGCCAAGCACGCCTTGGCTGCAAACCCCGCCGGAGTTCGTAGCCTACACCCGCGAGGGCGAGGACGGAGCATGGTCCTGCCCCAGAAGGCCAAGCAGCCTGCACGCCACTTACGACGTCACCCGCGACGACGTCGTCCTTTTCGGGCCAAGCCATCTGGTTGACAACAGCGGCGCCTGGAATTTCGAGGCGCAGGCACGCCCCGAACAATATGTCAGGTTTTACGATTCCGACAATTACCGTCACATATTCAAAGGTGCCAAGCCGACGTTGGGCCGAGACGGCGAGGATGGATACACCGTCAGCTTCGAGGCCGTAGCCGACGGCGACGTGGTTCAGTTGGAAGGGCCCGTCTTCCTCGCCACCCCGATCGAGCCGGATAATTGGGGACGCTGGCTATCGACCGTCGTCCCCAAAGTGTTCCGATATGTGCAGTCCGGCAGGCCAAGACATCCGATGCTGTGCCGGTCCGCTAAGACATGGCAGAAGCGCCTGCTCGAATTTCTTGGCGCCGACCTGGACCGGGTGATCGAACATGACCCGGGCAGAACCTATGCGTGCCCACGCGTGCTCACCACCACGTACTCGGCCGCCGACATAACCCCCACAGCATCGGAGATGGACGTCTTTCGCGACATCGCGCGGCAATGTTGCGGCGCTCGGCAACGCTTCGGACCGCGCATCTTCGTCTCCCGCGCCAGCAGGTCTGCGAGTGCACCGAAATACCGCGTGTTGACGAACGAGGCTGAGCTGCTGGCCAAAGTGGAAGCCCTGGGTTTCGAACTGATCGAACCCGAGACGCTGTCGTTCGAAGACCAGGTCGCCCGGTTTGCGTCAGCCAGCTTCGTCGTTGGGCTAGGCGGCGCCGGCATGTTCAACGTCCTGTTTTGCCGACCGGGTGCCAAGGTGATCACGATCGAGTCCGGGCCGACCTTTATCGGCGGCCATTCCCGCCTCTTCGCCGCGGCCGGCCTGCGATACGGCGTCGTGTTCGGCCTGCCCGACGACACCGACCCGGCCCCCATCCACAAGCGGTGGTCCGTTGACACGGGCAAGGTGATCGACGCCATCAGGCGTTTCGCGTGACGCCGGTGGGCCCAGGGAGCCGCCCGCCAGCTCCCCTTTGCTAACCTTTGAGAAGCGAGCTGTCGGAAAGAACGGCGGTTAACGTTTCGATCAAGGAGTCCGTTTCCGACACAGGCTCGACCGCTTTTTCAGGGTATCGAGAAAAATCCAGTTCGAACAACGCAGCTTGATCAGGGTAATAGTTCTTTCTGACGAGCTCATTGCCTTCAGCAAATTGCCGGTAGAAGGCGGTGACTTCCGATCGGGACGGTAACACGCCTTCATCGTTGGACAAGGCCTCAAGCAGTGCGATCGCGCGCGCCCTCAGTCTTGGCGTGATGCTCATGCGGCCCGATCGCGCGTAGCGGTTCAAGGCATTCATAGCCGGCTGCGCTCCGGCTGACAGGCTCTTGTTGCGGTCCGTCGGCCGTATCAGAGTTTCATCCGATAGATCGAGCACTTTGAGGAAGTCGTCAATGATGCTTCTGTTCACCAGACGGTTTACCTCAAAAATATTGGGCCTGATGTTGGCCCGGCCAAACACTGCACTCCACCGTGAAAGCAGGTCCCAGTAATCGAAATAGCGCCGTTCCACCCATCGCCGCTCTGTGGTGGAGAAACTAGGTAGTATGCCTATGTCATAGTAACCTGCCCTCAAAGCCTGGTTGTACAGGCTGATTGCAAGCTGATGCTGCGGCCTAAGGTAGACGACAACGATAACCTTCTCTGCAAACTCCATGATGAAGTCCCGAAGCGTTTCGACCTCGTCAAGGAATACCAGGCGGCTGTGGCAATGCTCGTTGCTCAGCAACAGGCGTTCTGCCGACGGCTTTTCCTGACTTAATTCCGCGATAAAGTCCGCGCGAACCTTGGCTCTGTGCGATTGCACGTCCTCAGTGGATGAAAGCCCTGCAGCCCGCCGTAGATCGTCACCTAGGTTGCTTTCACGAAGCGAGAACGTCGTCAGTCGCTGGTGATTGGCGACCGCCTGGTATGGCGACAAGGAGGCAGGAACGAAAAATCCATGCTTCGCCAGCTTGGCCCTGTTCGCACTCAGAAAAGATTGGAGGGTCGTTGTGCCTGTCTTCTCGGTACCGATATGAAGCAGACACTCCTTAAAACGCGTCATGGCGCTCACGGCGTAATCGAGAATACATGTTCAATCCAACGCCTGAGACGCGACGAAAGCTCGGCCGAATGCAGTACGGTGAAATGGCGACGTCTAACCGCTTTGAATATTCCAGGAAAAGAGGCCCAGATGTAATGGATGCCCGTCGGCGGTCGCTACCACACTCAACGGCTTCTGCCAAACCCACGTGCAATCAGCCACCTACGGGGTAGGATCGCAGCCGCTCCAAACGACGAAGCGTTCCCGGCTGGATCTCGTACTCCGATCGGCACCACCCCACACCGCTGCGTATCACCTTGGCCGGCAAGCCGGCGGCCACGCACTCGGGTGGAACCTCCCGTTTCAGCAAGGAGCGCGCGCCGATGATCGAACCAAAACCGATCCTCGGCGCGGAGAGTATCAGCGCGTCAAACCCCAGCCACACATGCTGCTCAATGACGATGTCGGCCTTCACGGAATTGAGCTTCTCAAGGCTCTCCAGATCAAAGATCGTATGCATATCGTGATTTCTGATCCACACGCCCGAACTCAACATGCTGTCGTCGCCTATGGCGATTCGGCGACCTGCGCCTTCGAGCTCCATACGCGACATCACCGACGTTGCACCGGACCCCCAATAGAGTAGTTGATCGTCCGACCGCAAATAGGCGGTGCCGATATTGATCGGAAACTGCCGCATATCGCAAAAGAGCAACTGACAGCGGCTTCCTTTCACCCTTAGGCTAAGGTTGCATTCACGCGTCGGATAGCTGTTTGCAAACAGGAACGTGTTGCCTTCGCCGACGTTGTGCAGCGTGACGTTTCCTATACGAGCGTCACCCTTCGTCACGACGATGCTGCAATCGGTACGCCCGTGCAGTGTTATGCCCAGGCCGTTGAGCGCGTCGTTGTCGGTTCCTGAAACCAGGATGGCTTGAGCCGCTATGCTGGCAAAGTCGACCTCGGTTACGCGTGGCCCAAGTTCGGCTGCTACCCGGCTCGCTCGATGAACGATTTCATTGAGGTCCGGCACGCAACGCTCCCCAGAAACGGACGCGATCCGGACCCGTCATCATGGACAGTATTATCTCCGTCCTGGCATAAGAGCAAAGTGAGTTCGGCGTTGCAGCATTCAGGGGCTGGACATGAGCGAAATTGTCTCCGACGCGATCGACAAACCTGACTCACCCGTCCCGCCCGACTTCAACGAGGAGGCCTACCTCACCGCCTTCCCCAAGATCGCCGAGAACGTCCGCGGCGGCCTGATCGCCTCCGGCCTCGACCATTACATACGCAAGGGCGCGGCGGAAAGCCGGCTGCAAAACCCGCGCTACCGAAAGGCGCTCGCCGATCTGGAACTGCTGACGCGGCTGTCGGCACCAGCGCCAGCACCGCCATCCCTAGCCGAAGCACAGGTCGAGGCAACGCCGCCGCCAACGCGCGCAACCCTGTCCAGCGGCCTCGATGCCGTGCTGGTCAGCATGGGGGGCCTATGCCTGGCCATCGGCTGGGTGGACGACCGCGGCACCCAGCTATCGGCCGTCGCCCTGCAAATGCCGAACGGGCGCAGCGTGGCCAGCCTGGCCATCGCGCGCTGCCGCCGGCTCGATGCCGAGGGGGCCATCGGCTGCCCGCCCGGACCCCTGCTCGGCTTCTACGCGCTGATCGATCTGGGCCAGGACGAGCCGCCGGCCCCCGGCAGCCTGGTGCAGCTCCAATGCGGCGAGGCCACCGTCAGCCACCCCGCCCGCCCCAACCTGGTGCCGCCGGAATCGTTGCGAGACTCCGCCTTCGAATACTTGGCCGCGGCCGGCTACATGGGCAACCCGGCCGTGGAGTCCTTCATCCAGCTGCAGAACGGCATCGGCGAGGCGCTGCTCCGCCTCAACCAGGGCATCTCCGCCCGCATCACCCGCCTGGCTTACGTGGAACGCCACGGCCCGCAGCGCCGCTTCCGCGCCTCCATCGTGGTATGCCTGTATGGGCGCCCGGAATACCTGTTCCTGCAGGCCGCCGCCTTCTCCGCCGCCCCGGGCGCGCAGGACTACGAATACATCTACGTCTGCAACAGCCCCGAGTTGACCGAGCAGCTGCAGCGTGAGGCGCGGATGGCCGCGCGGCTCTACGGCCTCTCCTTCACCCTGGTGTTCCTGCCCGGCAACGCCGGCTTCGGCGCCGCCAACAACGCGGCCGTTTCCCACGCGGCCAGCCAGCGCGTGCTGATCACCAACCCGGACGTCTTTCCCCGCTCGCCCGACTGGGCCGCCCGCCACGCGCATATCGTCGATGGCCTGCCCGCCGAACAAACGCGGCTCTGGGGCGCGCCGCTGTTCTACGACGACGGCTCGCTGATGCATGGCGGCATGTTCTTCGCCAGCGATCTCGGCCTTTCCGTCAAGCCCGACGGCATACTGAGCCAGGCTCTGCTGCGGGTGGAGCATTACGGCAAGGGCGCCCCGCCAGGCACGCCGCTCTACCAGCGGTCCCGCCTCGTGCCGGCCGTCACCGGCGCGTTCATCTCGGCCGACCGCGCCTGGTATGAGCGGCTGGGCGGGTTTTCCGAGGAATACGTCTTCGGCCATTACGAAGACGCCGATCTCTGCCTGAAGAGCTGGCGGGCGGGCGGCGCGGTGTGGATGCACGATCTGCCGCTCTGGCACTTGGAGGGCAAGGGCTCCACCCGCCGCGCGGCGCATGAAGGCGGCTCGACCATCAACCGCTGGCACTTCACCCGCAACTGGCTGAACGTGGTGCAGGACGGCTTCGACGGCCCCGACCCGGCACGGCTCGCAGCAGCATGACCCGGGCTCCGCCGAAAATCCTGCTGGTCAGCCTGTTCCACCCCGAGCTGGTACGCGGGGGCGCGCAGCAGGTCGCCTACGAGCTGTTCGGCGGCCTGCGTGCCCGCGGCGATTGCGAGGTGGTCTTCCTCGCCTCCATCAACAAGGACTACCCCGCCCTCTACAAATCCGGCGCCCGCATCACCGGCTTCGACGGCCGGCCCGACGAGTACGTATTCCTGTCGCGCGACTACGATTACTGGTGGCACAAGACCGGCGCACCGCTGAACCTGGAAGCGCTGGAGACCTTCCTCCTGCAGATCGCGCCCGACGTGGTGCACGTGCACCACTTCCTGACGCTCGGCATCGACGTGCTCACCCTGATACGCCGGGTGCTGCCCGGCTGCCGGCTGGTGTTTACCCTGCACGAGTTCCTAGGCATCTGTGCCGCCGACGGCCACATGGTGCGGCGCACCGACCGCTCGCTCTGCACCCATGCCAGCCAGGTGCGCTGCCACCAATGTTTCCCGGACCGCTCGCCCGAACAGTTCATGTTGCGGAAGCTGTGGTTCACCCGGCATTTCGACCAGGTGGACGCGTTCACCTGCCCCAGCCGCTTCATGGTCGATCTCTACGTGCGCTGGGGTATTCCGCCCGAAAAGATCACCACCGTCACCAACGGCCAGCGCGACTACGCGGGCGGCACCTGCCTGCCGGCAGCCAGCCCCACCCACAAGCATTTCGGCTTCTTCGGCCAGTATGTGGACGCCAAGGGCATCCAGGTGATCCTGCGCGCGGTGGCCCTGCTGCGCGCCGACGGCTTCACCGATTTCACCGTCGAGCTGAACGGCGACAACCTGCGCTACGCCAGCCAGCCGGTGCGCGAGGAGGTGGAATCCTTTCTCGACGAGGAGGCCGCCCGCCCGGTGCAGGACCGCATCGTCACCGACCGCGGCTCCTACGAGGTCACCCAACTCGCCGGCCGCATGGCGCGGATCGACTGGTGCATCGTGCCAAGCATCTGGTGGGAGAGCTTCGGCCTGGTGATCTCGGAGGCCTGGATGTTCGGTCGGCCGGTGATCTGCAGCAACGTCGGCGGCATGGCCGAGCGCAACACCCACGAGTTGTTCGCGCTCCACTTCCAGATGGGCGACCACCGCGCGCTTGCCGAAACCATGCGCCGCGCCTGCACCGAGGATGGGCTGTGGGACCGCCTGGTCGAAAACCTGCCCATCCCCCCGACCCGCGAGGCGATGGTGGAGGAGTTTTGGCAGGTCTATCGGCTGGGTTCAGAAGCCGAACATGTGGTCGAGCGAAAAGCCGCCGCGCCCGTCCATCAGGCCATGATAGCCGAATAGCCGGCAGGTGGCGTCGCGCACCAGCACGTAGCCGCCCGCCCCTGCCCGGTCCAACGCCGGCTGGCCGAAGATCGCGTGCGGCTTGACCATCACCGAGCCACAGCAGGCAATGCGCAGTGCGCTCGTCTCGATCACGCGGCCGGCGCTGTCGAGCAACTGCAGCAGGGTGGCGGAAAACGGGTGCCAGGCGGCGGAAGCCGGGTAGATCAGCATGGCGTAACTATGCCGGTGCCGGTCGCCCAGCTTCAGGAACAGCCGCGTGGTCAGGCCGGGCGGCGGGCCGGAATAGGATTGGGGCTCGTCCTTGTAGGTCATCGCCGTGTTGAAGATATGGGCGCCGAAGCTGGTATCGGCCACGTGGCCGCTGCCCCGGTGCTCGTAGCGGAACAGCCCGTGCAGCCAACCATCGGCCTGGCCGCCATCGCGGAAATCATAGGCCAGTTCGGCATGGCCGGCCTCGGTGCCGCAATCTTCCAGATCGAGCGCCAAATCATGGTCGCGCTTCAGATTGCCCAGGAATCGCTGGGCAACCGGGCGGCCATCCTCGGCAAACACGTCGAGCCGAACGGGAAGGCAATCCTGCCACTCGGCCATCGGGTTGGGCTGCACGATGCTGCGGAACTCCGAGCGTGGCAGGATCGGGAACGGCAGGATGTAGCCGCGGCCCAGCAGGTTGTGCAGGGTGCGTATGCCCGGGTCGGGGCGCAGGTCGGCGCGCTCAACGTTTACGTGGGCGATGTGCGCATGGGCGCCGCGCCGCACCTCGTAGCGCGGGCGTACTACGTGGCGGCCGGTGCGCAGCTCGATCTGTGCCGGCCAATGCACGCCGGGCAACAGGGCGGCCACGTCCACGGCCACGCTGGCGAAGGGTGCTACCGCGCGGTCCAGCGCCACCGGCGCATCGCGCCCCATGCGGTCCAGCGTGATGGCGCCGGCAGGGATCGGGGCGGCGTGGCTGTTCTGCACCCACAGCAGCACCGTGTCGCCGGGGGCCGGCGCGGGCAGGCCGGCATACCGGTCGGACGGCCAGGCATTGGCGTCGTGCGTCACCGACAGCCCGGCATCCCCGGCCACACCAGGTTCGGCGCCGTAGATGTCCAGCGCGTATTTCACCACGTCGTGCCCGGCCACCCCGATCGCGTGGATGAACAACTGGCCAGTGAACGCCGGCAAGCCGAAGCGGGCGCGCACCTCGGCACTGTCGATGGCGAAGCCGCCCGAGTTCTCCGGCAGCACCTGCTCCCAGGTGGCCAGTACTTCGCCATCGGCATCGAACAGCCGCAGCCACAGCCTTACGCCGCGCGCGCCGTAGCCCGCCCAGTAGTTGGCGCTGACCAGCCGGGTCGATAGCCCGTCCTGGTCGCGGAAAAAGGCGTGGTTGGTGGCAAAGTTCAGCCTATCCAGGTAGGTGCGTGCCGTCAGCAGGGTGGCTGGCAGCCTGGTCGCGTCCAGCGACACGATGCGCAGCCCGTGCGGCGCCATCGCCGCCAGCCGTTGCTCCAGGCGTGCCGTGTCGAATCCGGCGATCAGCACACAGGAGCACCGACAATCAAGCAGCTCCGTCACCGGCTGCGCCGCCACCCCGCCCAGGGATTGCGAGAGCGCATCCACGTCCTGCACGTATAACGCGGCCGGCGCGGGCATCTCCGGGTGCAATGCATAGAGCGGCGCAGCCATGCCGTCGGGATCGAACACGGCGAGCGGGCCGGCTTGCCGCAATTCGGCACCCAGCGTCGCAATCGCCTCGGCCGCCAACGGATGCACCAGCGCCTTGTAGAGCACGTTACCGCCGCGGCGCGCGTCAAAAGTCTGGATGTCGAGCATAGGTCAGGGGTCAGTTCGGTAGGTGGGCTTTAGCGCACCAGGCGGGCGGGTCAATGTTCAGGCGCGATAGTACCAGGTGTCAGAGGCCCAGTCGAAGGCGCACCTCCACGCCGGCCTCTCGGGTATCGTCGAGGGGCTGCACAGGCCAGGTCTCCAGCCGGCCGGCGAACGGGCGCACCCGGCCCTCGTCGAGCAGAGCGCGCCGAAAGCGGCCGATCCGCGCCGAGCGGCCCGGCAGCTCGGCGACCAGCACCGGCGCCCGAGTCGCCACCGCTTCGGACATCATCGAGATGCTGTCGCCCGTCACCACGATCGCGTCGGCCAAGGCAAGCAGCCCGAAATAAGGGTTCTCATCCGTCCCGCCCCAAATCCAGCCTCCCAGCGGGGCCAGCGCGTCGCTCAGCGCCCGGCACACCGCCGGCGCCGTACGGCGCGAGGGTGTCAGCGCCATGCCGACACGGTCCGCCCGCATCATGCCGGCCAGGTCCGCAGCCAGCCGCGCGCCCTCTGCCGCCTCCAGCCGGAATCGCCCGTTGCTGCCGCCCACCAGCACCGCCACCAGCGGCCGCGGCAGGTGCGCCAGGCGCGGCCCCCAAACCGAGGCCGCCTCCGCCAGCCGCGCCGGCGTCACCCGATGCAGCGCCGTCCGCGTGACGATCACGTTCGGCCCGCTCAGCCCATCATGCGCGTTGGCCACCACCAGGTCGAACCGCCGCAGCGCCATGCGCGGGTTCTGCACCTGCACCACCACCGAGCCCCGCCGGCGGCACGCGGCCCCCACCGCACCGGCCGTGCCGCCGGCGGTGAACAGGATACCGGCCGGCGGCACGGCCAGCCCCACAGCAGCCAGCGGCGCCGGCCAGCGCGCCGCCGCAACCCAGGACCACGGCCGCCGCGGGTGCAGGTCCACCACGCGGGGCGACAACCCGGCCGCCTCCGCCAAGCCCATCGCCTGCGCCTGCAGGCCGGCATAGGGTTCGCTGAGAATCCAGCTCTCGGGCGGCATCCTGCGAGTATGACGGTGTTCTAGCAGGGCTAAAAGCCTGGCGGCGCCTCGGTTCGATTGCCGCAAACGGCATTCCTGGAACGGTCCGGAGCTGGATGACCAGCCCGCCCCATTCACACGAACCGCGCCAGCCGCACCGCCGTGTGCCCGCGGCTCGGCCGCAGGCTCGGCATCACCAGCAGGCAGTCGTCGTGCGGCGTGCGTATTTCCACCCCGCCGTCCATGGCGATCAGCGTGTCGCGTCGAGGCACCACGTCGCCGCCACGAAAGTTCCGCACGAAGCTGAACCCGCCGGAGCTTGCAGTGATCGCCGCGGTCACTTCGGCCTGGCGGGGCCGTGCCGGCGCGTCGTCCAACGGGTCGGACAAACCGGTCGCAGCCAGCAATCCCGCGACCGCCCGTTCCATCGCGGCCACCGTCTCCTGCTGCCAGTGCTGGCCCGCCTCCACCAGCACCGCCATCCGGCTGCTGTCGGGTTGCACGAACGGCGCGTAGTCGATCAAACGCCGGCCGCTGGCATGGCCGCCATCCGCCACCACCAGGTTGGGCGTGCCGATCGACGTGGCCAAGGCGCGCCCCCGCACCGTCGGCCCGCTCAGGATCAGCGGCTCGGACGGCCACAGCATCGAGTGCAGGTCCAGCAGAACATCGGCTTGCTCGATCAAAGGGCGCATCGCTCGCGCGCGGGCCAGTTCCAGCGACTGGCGCTGGCCATCCAGCACGGCCGCGTCCCACAGCCGGTTCATGTCCTCGTCCACGTAGCGCGAGGCGGTCGGCTGGGCCGGGTCGAACCGGTCATAGGCGTCCAGATTGGCGAAGCCCACCGTCAGCGTGCCGCGCAACGGCTTGGGACCCGCCCGCAAGAACCGGTCCAGCGCCGCCGCGCCGGCAATCTCGTTGCCATGGACCAAAGCCACGATCATCACGTGTGGCCCGGCCGCCGCGCCAGCAAAACGCCAAAAGCCGGGCAACCCGGCATCGCCGGCCCGCCAGCGCGACAGGTCCGGCGCACGCAGCTCTATCGCGAAGGCCGGCAGCGGGGAAGCGGCAGGCTGAATGACCACCTCCGCCGTCATCGGCCGCGCCCTCCCATCGTCACGCCCGGTTTCATTCCGCTTAGTTTATACACGCGCGACACGAGGGCAATCCGGCCGCACCGTCCCCATCATGCTATGGCTGCCGGCCACGCCCCAACACATCCAGGCGGTAGGAACAGTCTTGCCGGTGCAGCCGCACCGCCAGGCACGAGGCGGTGGCGGCGACGAACGCCTGCGCCGCCTCGTCCCCGGTGGTCGGCGTGTCGGTCGGGCCGGTCCAATTCACCAGCAGCACCGACCCATCCGCCCGCAAGCTGCCCAGCACCAGCCGCGCCACGCTCGCCAGATCGGCGCGGTCAAGAAAATACAGCACCTCGGACAACACGATCAGGTCGTAAGTGCCGGGCGGCCAGTCGCGCGGCACCTGCGCCAGCTGTACCGTCACCTGCGCCAGGTCCGCGCAACGCGCACCCGCGCGCGCCACCGCGGCCGGCGCCAGGTCCAGCGCCAGCAGCCGGTCGCAGCGCTCCGCCAGGCGCCGGGTTTGCACCCCGATCGAGCAGCCCACCTCCAGCCCGCAGGCGAACCGCTCCCGCGGCAAGGCCGACAAGGTCTGGTCGTATTTGGCGATCTCATAGGCGCTGCCCTGGAAATCCCAGGGGTCCTCGCCGCGCGCATAAATCCGGTCGAACACGCCGCGGTCCCAGGACCCGCTCATGCCGGCATCGACCCGCTGCCGGAGGCCATGAACCACGCCGCCGCCTCGGTCAGCGTCTCGTCCGGCGCCGGCTGGCGCAGATAAGTCGCCAGGTCGCGCATCAACGCCTCCGCAGGATGGCCCTGCCGGAACGCGGCAAGACCCAGGCTGCGCTGGGCAAGCTGCACGATGTCCAGCCCCGCCTGCTCCACCGCGATGCGCGCCAAGTTCACCCCGGCCGCCATCGCGCCCGGCTCAACCCTGCCCTGTTCGGCCAGCGCCGCTGCGCGCTGCACCCACAACGCGGCCCCCTGCTGGGCGATCAGCATCCGCCCCATCCGCTCCAGCTGATGCGGATTGCCCGCCCGCCCGCGCGCCACCAGCTCGCGGCGCACATGGCCCACCAGCGCCTCCAGCCCACCCAGCGTCACCGCCGAGGTACGCCACGCGCCGGCCGAAAACTCCGGCTGCCGCAGGTAATCGCCCGGCTGCCCGATGATCTCCGCCGGCAGGCCGGTCAGATCGATCGCCCCGGTCACGGCGGCGCGCATCCCCTGCAACCGCATCGCGCCCGGCGGCACCCGCCCGGCGCCATCCGGCGCCACCACCGCCATCACCGGCAGCCCGGATGCCGGCTGCGCCGTCACCAGCGCGCGCGTGGCATGACCCGCGCCGGAGCAGAACACCTTGCCGCCCTGCAGCACAGCGTCCGCCACGCGAAGACCGGGCGGCGCCTCCGTCACCCATAGCCCGAACAGATGGCCCGCCTGCACATCCTCGGCCACACTCTCCAGTTGCGCGCGCGTGCCATAGGTAGCCACCAGCTTGATGGCGTTCACATGCCCCTCGAACAGCCGCCCGGTTGCCAGGTGGCCCTGGCCCACCAGCCGCAGCATGTGAGCGGCCAGTTCCGCCCCTTCGGGCTCGCTGCCGGCCCCCATGCCGCCCGCATCGCGCGGCAGCGGCGCCGCAAGCGCGCCGATGGCGCGCAGATCGGCAAAATTGGCCTCCGGAAAGGCCGCGTCGGCATCCAACGCCACAGCCCGAACCTGGAACACCTCAACTAGCCCCGCCAAGTCCTGCATCAGCCGGTTCATAGGCCGGCAAGATGGCATCGTGCGCGCAACTTTCACCCCTTAAGGCCAGCTTGACAGCCGACCGCCCGCCCCTGAAGCCTGCCGCCCGCAACACCAGCAAAAGGAAACGCCATGCGCCGCCTGCCCGGGGCCGTCCCCGCCCTGTTCCTCGCCACCGCCGCGCTACAACCCCTGCACGCGGCGGAGGTTACGCAGAGCATCGCCACCACGGCCCCAGCAGCCAAGGTCTGGGCCCTGGTCGGCCCGTTCGCGGGGATCGCCAGCTGGCTGCCCGGTGCCGCCAGCAGCCCGGCCGACCACGGCGACACGATCGGCTCGGTCCGCGTGATCACGCTGAAAGCGCCGGGCAACCCCACCGTCACCGAAAAGCTCACCGGCCGACTGGGCCACAGCTACCGCTACGAAATCGAGCAGGTCGATCCCAAGGTGCTGCCGGTGACGAATTACGTCTCCACCATCTGGGTGACCCACGCCCCGCCCGGCGCCACTGGCAGCATCGTCCACTGGCACAGCGACTTTCAGCCCGCCGCCGGCAGCAGCGACGCCGCAGCCCAGAAAGCGGTAACCGGCCTCTACCAGGCGGGTTTGGCCAACATCAAGGCGATGGCGGAGAAGTAGGCCCGCAAGCGCCCACCAGCTCTCGCACCACAGCCTCGAACATCGCCGCCGTCAGCAGCCGCGTCGATGTGTTGTAGCGCGAGACGTGGTAACTGTCGGCCAGCACCAGGCCGCCCGGCAAAGCATGCCGGGCGCCATGGACGAACTTGATCCTGGCCGCCGGCAGGCCGAAGCTGCGCAGCACCGCGCCATGCGCCAGACCGCCCAGCGCCAGCATGGCCCGCAGCTGCGGCAAACCCTGCCGCTCTCCCGTCAGGAAACGGTTGCAGGTGGCCGTCTCGCCCGGCGTCGGCAGGTTGGCCGGCGGCACGCAACGCACCGCGTTGGCGATACGCACCCCGTGCAGCGTCATTCCGTCATCGGGCTCGGCCCGGTATTCGCCACGCGCCAAACCCACCTTCAACAGCGTCTCGTAGAGCAATATCCCCGCGTGATCGCCGGTAAACGGCCGCCCCGTGCGGTTGGCGCCGCGCACGCCCGGCGCCATGCCCACCACCAGCAGCCACGCATCCAGCGGCCCGAAACTGGGTACCGGCGCGTTGAACCAGTCCGGGTTGTCCGTCCGGTTTGCCAGCCGGTAAGCCATCAGGCGCGGGCAGAGCGGGCAGTCGCGCGATGGCGTCTCGGGCCCGGCCATGCCTAAAGCTGGTCGTGCGGCTCCACCAGCGCATCGGTGCGCGCGCCCGCCATCCGCGGGCGCGGCTCCATCTGGCGGCGCGTGAACTCCGGCGCGATCTCGGCCAGCTCCAAAAACTGGTCGGCCTGCCGCCGCAGCTCGTCGGCCACCATCGGCGGCGTGGTGCGGATCGAGGACACCACCGAAACACGCACCCCGCGCCGCTGCACCGCCTCGATCAACCGCCGGAAGTCGCTGTCGCCGCTGAACAGCACCGCATGATCCATCTTGTCGGCAAGCTCCAGCATGTCGATCGCCAACTCGATGTCCATGTTGCCCTTCACCCGCCGCCGGCCGGCCGCATCGGTGAACTCGCGCGCCGGCTTGGTCACCAGCGTGTAGCCATTATAGGCCAGCCAGTCGGTCAGCGGTTTCAACGGCGAGTATTCTTCGGTTTCCAGCACGGCGGAGTAGTAGTAAGCACGCATGACGTGCGTCTGGCGCCGAAAGAACTCCAACAGGTTGCGGTAATCAACGTCGAACCCCAGGTTACGCGAAGCAGAGTACAAGTTGGCGCCGTCGATAAACAGGCACACGCGCTCGGTCGGCAGGAAAATCATCGTTGAACCTTTCAATATATCCGTAAGCCGGCTGATGCTCTGCCGGACGGCCAAGTAAGCGGACGCGATAGTCAAGTGAAACCAAGACTCCTGACCGCAAGAAAGCCAGCCACATTTTTGTAATTGTTGCAATCGGGGCAAACCTGCCCGGTGCACACGGCGCCGCGCCAGGCCAGACGTGCGAGGCGGCAGCCCGAACGATCGCGGCCGTCCCCGGGCTGCGGTGCCTCGCACGGTCCCGCTGGTTCGCCAGCGCCCCAATTCCGGCAGGAGACCAGCCCACCTACATCAACGGCGTACTGGCGTTGCAGACCGACTTGCCTCCCGCATCGCTGCTGCGCACCCTGCAGGGCATCGAACGCCAGGCCGGCCGCACCCGCCCGGCGCCCAACGCGCCAAGAACGCTGGACCTGGACATCATCGACATGGGCGGCATCGTCCGCGCCGCGCCCGACCCCATACTGCCGCACCCCCGGGCACACCGGCGCGCCTTCGTGCTGCTGCCGCTGCGCGACGTGGCGCCGCGCTGGACGCACCCGTTACTGCGCCAAAGCGTGCAGGCGCTGATCCACGCCCTGCCCCCGCAAGACGTCCGACCAAGCTGAGCGGCCGGTGCTGGCATCGGGATATTGCCTTGCACAATAACCCGTCTCCCCTTAGCTAAACGGTTTCCAAATTGCCTGCCCGGGAGTGCCCACGTCATGGCGCGTGTAACCGTTGAAGATTGCGTCGAGCGTGTCCCGAACCGCTTCGAACTGGTGCTGCTCGCGGCCCAGCGTGCCCGCAACATCAGCCGGGGCGAGGAACTCACGATCGAACGGGACAACGACAAGAACCCCGTCGTCGCCCTGCGCGAGATCGCCGACGAGACCATAGAGCTGCCCCGCCTCGAGCAGGACCTGATCAAGTCGCTCTCCCGCTCGCCGGAGCCGGAACCGGCCGACGAAGAGGTGCTCGACCTGATCCCGACCGACCAGAACATCTTCGGGCTGCAAGACATCTCGGCCGAGGAGGAGGCCGCCGGCATGGCGCAGGAGGAGATGTCGCCCGACGACATCGAGGCGGCGATCGAGGCCGAACTGGGTGGACGACGCCGCTAGGGCCAGGACAGGACAATGCGCAGTCTTGAGCCTTCGCTGATCATGTAGGGCGCGGCATGGCACCGATGCCGCCGCGTCCCGCCCTGCTGCGCGCGCCCGAGGGCGGCAGCGTCCTGGCCGGGCGCGAGCACCAGCTGGCCGAACGGGTGCATAGCTATGCGCCCCTGGCCGACACCGCCCTGATCGACGAGGCATTCGCCACGGCCGTCCAGGCACACGGCGCCCAGACGCGCGACAACGGCGATCCCTACATCACGCACCCGATCGCGGTGGCCGAAATCCTCGCCGGCTACCACCTCGACGTCGCCAGCATCTGCACCGCCCTGTTGCACGACACGGTGGAGGACACGACGGTGACCGCGCGCGACATCGAGGCGCGCTTCGGCCCAACCATCGCCGGCCTGGTCGACGGCGTCACCAAGCTCACCCGACTGGAACTGCAGTCGGACCGCACCAAGCAGGCCGAGAACTTCCGCAAGCTGGTCCTGGCGATGAGCCGGGACATACGGGTGTTGCTCGTCAAGCTGGCCGATCGGCTGCACAACATGCGCACGCTGGGCTACGTCGCCAAGCCTGAGCGCCGTCAGCGCATCGCCCACGAGACGATGGACATCTACGCGCCGCTCGCAGCCCGCATCGGCATGGACCAGCTCAAGACCGAGCTGCAGAACCGCAGCTTCGCCGAGCTTGAGCCGGAAGCGCACAGCACCATACAGGCGCGGCTGAACTACCTGCGCGGCCAGGGTGCGGACGTGATCGAGGAGGTGCGGCGCGAGTTGGCCCAGGTGTGCCGCGAGGCGGGCGTGGAGGTGCTGGAAGTATCCGGACGCGAGAAAAGCGCCTTCTCCATCTGGCAGAAGATGCAGACGCGCAACGTGGCGTTCGAGCAGCTCTCCGACATCATGGCGTTCCGCGTGGTCGTCCCCACCCGCGAGGCGTGCTACATGGCGCTGGGCGCCGTGCACAACGCGTTCCCGGTGATCGCGGGCCGCTTCAAGGATTACATCTCGACGCCGAAGGCCAACGGCTACCAAAGCCTGCACACCGGGGTCACGCTGCGCCACCCGCGCAACCAGAAGATCGAAGTGCAGATACGCACGCGCGAGATGCACGCGGTCGCCGATCTGGGCGTGGCCGCCCACTGGACCTACAAGGGGCCGGACCAGGAGCCGCCGAAACAGGCCAAGACGTTCGCCTGGGTCAAGGATCTTCTCGAAATCCTCGACAACTCGGCCGCCCCCGACGAATTCCTCGAGAACACCAAACTCGAACTCTACCAGGACCAGGTTTTCTGCTTCACGCCCAAGGGCCAGCTGATCCAGTTGCCGCGCGGCGCCACCCCGATCGACTTCGCCTACAACGTTCACAGCCAGGTCGGCGACACCACGGTGGGCGCCAAGATCAACGGCCGGCTGATGCCGCTGCGCACCGAACTGGCCAACGGCGACCAAGTCGAGATCATGACGGCGCGCGGCGGCACGCCCTCGCCGTCGTGGGAGCGGTGGGTCGTCACCGGCAAGGCGCGCGCGCGCATCCGCCGCTACGTCGCCAGCCAGCAACGCGCGCAAACGACCGAACAGGGCCGCACCGCGCTCACCCGCGCCTTCCGCCAGGAGGGCGTCGATGGCTCCGAAAAGGTGCTGGAAGGCGCCTTGAAGGCGCTGAAGCAGGCGACGCTGGGCGATCTGTACGTGGCCGTCGGCAACGGCGCTCTGGGGCCGAAGGACGTGGTGCACGCCGCCTATCCGGAACTGCTGGAAGCGGCGCGCAGCCCGCGCATGATTTCCGCCCTGCTCGCCCGCCCCCCCGCCCCCCAACCCGCATCCCCCCCCGGACTGGCCAAAACCCGCAAGCGCCGCCG
>CAXUHU010000050.1:0-23165 GCA_964250925.1 uncultured Acetobacteraceae bacterium | reverse complement strand
CGTCTTGACGGGCCATGTTTATGTGGGCCTGGTACGGCCAGGGGCGCTGCCCCTGGACCCCGCTGGGGCCAGTCGGCCCCAGACCCCATTTCTGGGGGCGGGCTGTTATCGGAATTCACATGTTTCTGGCCCAAAACGCGCTAGGCCGCGTAGATGGCCGGCATGGTGGCGTTTTCGGCCAGAAACTTAGGCTGCCTTCTGCGCAGTCGCGCTGTGGCCCTCAACGACACCCATAATGTCGCTCTCCTTCATGATGAGCAGCTCCTGCCCATCGAGCTTCACCTCGGTGCCGCTCCACTTGCCGAACAGGATACGGTCGCCGGCCTTCACGTCCAGGGCCACGATCTGGCCCTGCTCGTTGCGGGCGCCGGCACCGACGGCGATGATCTCGCCTTCCATCGGCTTCTCCTGGGCGGTGTCGGGGATGATGATCCCACCCTTAGTCTTTTCTTCGGCCGTGATGCGCCGAACGACCACGCGGTCGTGCAGAGGACGAAACTGCATATTTGTTCTTCCTGGACAGTTGGCGAACGAGCCGGCGCCGCCTCGGCTCTCGCCAGGTCCTGCGCCCACCCTCGTTCTGCGGTCCTGTTAGCACTCAGCAGAGGCGAGTGCCAGGCAAATCGTTACCGACGCCTGAACGAACGCGCATGGCTGCCTTGCTGCACGTCGCCGTTGAAGCAACCGCCAGCAGACCGCCGGCAATCTCCGTGGGACGCCGGCCAGCAGGTGCGCGCCTGGACCTTCGACCACGATGGTGGCGAGGCCAGCGACGAGCTCTCCAGTGTTGACGGCGCCGTCTATCGTCAGTGATCCGGCAACGCCTGGATGCCGAACGTGCCTTTCCGATTGCTTGCTTTTCGTCTTCGATTTCGGTCGTCGCCGACGCATACAAGCCGGAGCATCAATCGAACGCTGGACGACGACTGGATGCTAAGGAATCAAACCGTACCGTTTACATCTCGCTCTGTACGTCAAAGACGCACACGACCGCGCCGGATTGCCGCAAGCCCATGTCCCCCGAAGACCTCGCCGCCCGCCACCCCACGCTCTACCACGTCACCTCGCCCGGCATGTGGCCATCCATCGCGCGGCACGGCCTGCTGCCGGCGGCCGAGCTGGCGCACGTGTTTGGCGTGGACGCGGCGATCCAATCCCAGCTCACCACCCAGCGCCGGCCCGCCGAAGTGCCCCTGCACCACAGCGAGCACGGCACCGCGTTCCTCACCGACAACATCCCGCTCTCCGAGCGAGCCCTATCGCTGTGCCTCGATGATGGCCTGACGCCGGCTGACTGGCTCGCCATGCTGAACGCGCGCGTGTTCTTCTGGCCGGACCGCGACGGCTTGGCACGACTGCTGGGCGCACGCGCCAATCGCAACCGCCCGCGCCAAGTGCTCGCCTTCGACACGCTGGGCCTGGTGCGCGCCCATGCGGCAAGGGTGGAGATCAGCCCGATCAACTCCGGCGCCACCATTCGCAAGCCGGCGCGCCGCGGGCTGGCCACCTACACGCCGTTGCTTGCGCTCAGCTACCGCGACTGGCAGCGCTCGCGCGGCGGACGCGACACAGTACGCGAGGTCGTCGTGCGCGGCGGTGTCGTCGATATCGCCGTCTATCTGCTCGGCATCGAAACGGTGTAGCATCCTCGGGCGGCGTGTGCCGCAGGAGACGTGATGCTGGACCACGCCATCGCAGTGCTTGGGCCGGTGGCGGACATGCCGGCGCGGCGGCCGGGTTGCACGGCGTTGCATGTGGCTGCGCGCGGTTGGGGGGATGCTGCCCTGCTAGTGGCCCAAGGCTACGAGGTGGTCGCCATGGGCCCCCCGCCCGCTGGGCCGCCGCACGCCGCCATCCACTGGATCGACGACACGTTGCCGGCCCTGGCGCAGGTGCAGCGCCTGGGCATCGGCTTCGACCTGATCCTGCTTAACGGCGCTTGGGTGTATATCCTGCCCCGCGACCGCGCCCGGGCGTTCCGCAGGCTTGCAACCCTGCTGAAGCCGGGCGGCCGCCTGATCGCCACGGTGCGCGATCCCGCGGACGCACGGGAGTTGGAGGTGCTGGCACGCGTGCACGGTCTGGCGGTGCTGCGCTGCGCCGTCCTCGATGGCGAGACGGGCACGGCGTTGTGCCTTGCGTTGCCCGAGGACGGGTCGGGCGCGTTGCCGGTGCTGCGCGGCATCATCCTAAGCGACGAGAAGGCCTCGACCTACAAGCTGGCGCTGCTGCGGGCGGTGGCGCGCATCGCCGACGCGGCACCTGGGGCCGCGGTGCCGCATGAGGCCGAGGACAGCGTCAGCTTGCCGCTGGGGCTGGTGGCGCTGCATTGGGTGCGCCAATACCTGCCGCTGGTCAGGAGCGGCCTGCCCCAACTGCCCGGCAACAACGGGCCGGGCAGGCTCGGCTTCGCAAAAGACGGTTTCCGTGCGCTGCTGCGGCAGGGCACATCGGCGCAGGACCTGCGCATCGGCGCCGTGTTCGACGGCGCGGAAGCGGCCGCACTGGCCGGTGCGCTGGCCGAGGCACGGCGCACCATCACGGACATGCCGGCCAAGTTCACCCGCCTGGCAGATGGCGGCGCCCGCGTGTTCAACGCGACACCATCCTCCTCGCCCCGTCTCCGCGGTGCGCTGACGCTCGACCTGCCATCGCTGCGCGCGCACGGCACGCTCGGCGTGCCCGGCCCTATCTGGCGCGCGCTGCAGCGGCTGGGCGGCTGGGTGGAACCCGTGCTGGTTGCCGAGTGGGCGCGCAAGATACGCGGCTACGGCCTGGGCATGGGCCGGCCGGTGCCACCCGGGCAGGCAGAAGCTGCGCTGACGTGGCTCGACCCTGCGCGCGACACCGCATTGGCCCGTGTCGCCGTGCAGCGCCTTGCCGGGCAGGGCCGTCCCGTGCATTGCGTGTGGACCGGCGCGCGGCTTGCCGCGGGCCAGGATAGGCCGGACATCGACCATTGCCTGCCGTGGTCGGCCGCCCCTTGCGGCGATCTGTGGAACCTGCTGCCGGCTAGCCGCCGGGTGAACCAGGCCTTGAAAGGGAACCGCCTGCCCTCGGCCGCGGCACTGGCGGGCGCCCGACCGTCGGTGATCGCCTGGTGGCAATCGGCCTGGCAGGACGAGCCGGCGCTGGCGCGGCGTTTCGCGTGCGAGGCGAGCGCCGCCTTGCCGGTTCCGCCCGGCGCCACGCTGGAGGAGGTGTTCGCAGGGCTGGAATGGCGCCGTCTTCGGCTGCGCCAGGACCAGCAGATCGATGAATGGGCCGGCGCCCGATAGCCGACGCCGCTGGGTTACGCCAGCGCCGGCACCGCCTGCGGCTGCCGCGCGCAGATCGCCCGCGTCAACGCCACCAGCTCGCCCAGCGACAGCACGATCGTCTCCTCGCTGCCTTCCGAACGCAACGCGGCCAGCATCGGGCTGGTGCCGGCGGCGTGCCACAGGCAGACGACGATGGCGGCGTTGGGCATCTGCTTGGCGATGCGGCGCAGGAGGTAGCGCACGGCCGACGAGCTGCTGCCTTGCTCCAGCACGGACAGGCAGCACAGCTGTGCCTGGCCCAGCCCATCCGCCTCGGGATCGCGTGTGCCCAATACCAAGTTGGAGCGGCATGAGGCGCCGAAGCCTGCGCCTTGCAGCACCTGCATCGCCATCGTAGCGGCGAGGTCGTCGAGCTGGCCGCGGGCGGGGATGCAGACGATAGAGCCGGCATCCCGCCAGTTGGCGGGCGGCTCGGCCTGCTCGGCGGGCAGGTGCCTTCCGTCGCGCCCCAACTGTGTCAGCAGGGTTTCGATGTGCTGGTGGATCGCCTCCAGCCGTTCGAAAGCCAGCGCGTCGCGCGACAAGTCGGCCTGCGCCAGGGCCAACCCCTCCATCGCCACCCGGTCGTAGTACTCGGGCAGCGACGTTTTGGCGATCGCGGTCCGGGCTTGGGAGGCCAGCTCGCGCGCGTTGCCCTCCAGCGCGCGCTGGTAGAACGTTTCGGCCGGCGCCAAGGGCGGGCTGTCGCCCAGCATCACGTCCAGGAACGCGAGCGCCTCCACATGACGGCCGATCACCACCAGGCACACCGTCAGCGGGGTCGCCAGCAGCAGCCCCACCGGCCCCCACAGGAATGCCCAGAACGTGGCCGACAGGATGACGGCGATCGGCGATAGGCCGGTGCTGTGGCCGTAGAGCAGCGGTTCCACGATCTGGCCCATGATCAGCTCGCTGACCACGAACAGCAGTAGCACGATCAGCGCCAGCGACCAGCCCGGCACCACGGCCAGCGCCAGCAGCAGCGGCGGCGCCAGCGCGATGTAGGTGCCGATGAACGGCACGAAGCGCATCAGGGCGGCGAGGATTCCCCAGAGCACCGGGTTGGGCAGGCCGGCCATCGCCAGCCCGGCCGCGATGAACGCGCCGAAACCAGTGTTCAGCGCCACCTGGATCAGGAAGAAGCGCGACAGGCGATGCGCCGCGTCGTTCATCGCCAGGATGGTACGGTGCAAGTCTTGCCGGCCGACCAGCCGCACCAGCCGGTCGCGCAGATCCTCGCGGAACAGCAGCACGAAGATGACGAAGATCAGCACCACGCCGAGTGTGGCCAATGGTCCGAGCAGGGGCGTGACGACGGTGCGCACCACGACCAGCGCCGAGCTGTCCACCCCACCGGCGGCGCCGCCCGGGACGGTGGCTGCCGGCCCGGGCACGACGGCCACGCTGGTGTGGACGCTGCTGCCGGTGGCAGCATTGGCGGCCGCGTGCTCCAGACCGGCCTTGGCGCCCGCGCCCAGCACGGTGTTCAGAGCGTCGTCCACCTGGCCCGACAGGTCGGGGCCGAGCGGCAGCCCATCCACCTTGTGCTGGATGGTGGGACGATAACCGGGCAGGCTGCCTGCCAGCGTGCTGATCTGGCCGCCGACGACCACGCCGATGCCGCCGATCACCATGAAGGCCAGCACCACGGCGATCAGCACCGACAGCGTCTTGCCCAATCGCACGCGCTGCAGCACCGACACCGCGGGCGCCAGCACGAAGGCCAGCAGCACGGCAAGCACGAGCGGCACCAGCAACTCGCGGCCGAGATAGAGGCCAGCTACCACGATCGCGCCGGCGGCCAGTGCGGACAGGCCGGCACGCTGATCGGGAGCGGCCGGCTGGTCGGCGATGTAGGCCTGGGCCGGCGTGTCTGCGCCGGCCGCCACGGCGGGCAAGGACTCGGTCATCGGGGTGCTTTCCGTGCTGCGGCTTCAGGGCTCTGTTACGCTGAAGCCGGGGGGCCTAGGCGAAGTTGCAGCGCCTCGCCTCGCCTATGGCCCGGCTTGCGCGTTACACCATGGCCAAAGTCGGGGACAAGAGCGTGACGAAGATACTGCTGGTCGAGGATCACGAGGAACTGTGGGATTTCCTCTCCCGCCGCCTGCGCCGCCGCGGCTTCGAAGTCGTGCTGGCCCATGACGGCCAGCAGGCGCTGGACCAGGTGACGGCCGAGGATCCGGACATCGTTCTGCTCGACATGGACCTGCCAGTGATGGATGGCTGGACGGTGGCGCGCACCCTGCGCGCAGGTCCGGCGCCGGGCGCACAGGTGGCCATCATCGCGCTGACCGCGCACGCCATGGCCGGCGACCGCGCCCGCGCGCTGGAGGCCGGCTGCGACGACTACCACTCCAAGCCGGTGGACCTGCCGGCCCTGCTGGTGCAGATCGACGACGCGCTGCTAAAGCGCGAGGAGGCCGATGGCTGATGGCTGATGGCTGCGGGAACGCGCCAGGGCGGAATACGTAGTAAGCGGCAATCCCGAGGTATCCCGTGATGAATGGAAGCGACCGTGCGCAGTCTCCGCGCGGGCTCGGCTTATTGAACTGGCTAGCTGGCGGCCTGCTGGCCGCGGGCCTAGCTGCCGGAGCGGGCTCGCTGGCGCTGTCGGCGCGGACACACGCCGAGGTGCTGAGGCAGAACCAGATCTCGACCTCTGCCGAGGAGATGCTCTCGCAGCTCAAGGACGTGGAGACGGGGGAGCGTGGCTTTGCCTTGACGGGCGCCGACCAATACCTCGAGCCGTATCGCGGCGGCTTGGCTGCGCTGCCCGCGATGCTGGCGGGGGTTGGGATCACCGGCAGCGAAGCGCAGGAATTGCAGCGGCAAGTCGCAGCCAAGGAAGATTTTGCCAGGCGCGTCATCGATACGAGGCGCGACCAGGGGATGGACGCCGCCATTGCCCAGGTGCGGACCGGACAGGACAAGGCGTTGATGGACCAGGTGCGGGTGACCGTGGCCCGTCTGGACGCTGCTGCCCATACGCGGGTGAAGCACGCGGACGCTTTGCAGGGGCGGTTGGGGCCGCTGCTCGACGTAGTCGCGGCGTCTGCCACGCTGAGCGCGTTTGCCGCCCTGGCACTGCTGGCCTGGCGTCGCCGCCGGGCCGAGCGGGCTAGCGCCGCGTTGCTCGGCAGCGTGCTGGACCATGCGCCGGTCGGCTTCGGCTTCCTGGACAACAACTTGCGCATACGCAGCGTCAATCAGGCGATGGCCTCGATGACCGAGCAGACCCTGGACGCCGAGATCGGCCGCAGCCTGTGGGACGTGCTGCCCGAGTTGCGCGAGACGTTGGAACCACGCCTGACCTCCGCGTTGCAGCACGGCCGAACCATGTCCGGCATCGACGTTATGGCGCGCGAGAAGGCCGGGCGGAAACGATTGCACGATTACGAGTTCGGGTTTTTTCCGTTGTCGGATGTCGAAGACGGCCAGGCGGGCGGCGCCGGCCTGATTGTGACCGATGTGACCGTCAGGAAGCGGTTCGAGCGGCGGCTGATCGAGAGCGAGGAACGCTACCGCACGCTGATCCAATCGAGCGCTAGCATCTTCTGGACCGCAACACCGGACGGCAAGCTGCAGGGCCCTCAACCGGGTTGGACGGCTTTCACCGGCCAGGCGCCGGACGAGTTGGACGGCACCGGCTGGATGCGCGCGATTCATCCCGACGATCTGGATACGGTGCGCCACGCCTGGCGGGAGGCCACCGCGAACGGCACGTTGTTCGCGCCCGATTACCGCCTGCGCCGTGCCGATGGCGAGTATCGCATGATGTCGGTGCGCGGCGTCCCGATCCTGGACGAGGGCGAGGTGCGCGAGTGGGTCGGCACGCATACCGACATCACCGAGGATCATCGCTCACGCGAGGAACTGAGTGCGGCCAAGGATGCGGCCGAGGCGGCCAACCGGGCGAAAAGCCAGTTCCTGGCCAACATGAGCCATGAGTTGCGCACGCCGCTCTCCGCCGTGATCGGCTACAGCGAGATGATCCAGGAGGAGATGGAGGAGACGGGCGAGGAGCATCTGCTGGGCGACGTGAAGAAGATTCAGTCCAACGCACGGCACCTGCTGAGCCTGATCAACGACGTGCTCGACCTGTCCAAGATCGAGGCGGACCGGATGACGACTTTCGCCGAGGATTTCGACCTCGAAGCGCTGGTGCGCGATGTGGGCTCGACCGTAGAGTCGCTCGTTGTCCAAAAGAATAACACGCTGGTGATCGACGTGCAGGGTGCCTTGGGCACGATGCACAGCGACCAGGTGAAACTGCGTCAGTGCTTGTTCAACCTGGTCAGCAACGCCGCGAAGTTTACCGAGAGTGGGCGGATCGTATTGCGCGCGGCGCGCGATGGCGCCGACGTGACCCTGGCCGTGAGCGATAGCGGCATCGGCATGACCCAGGAGCAGTTGGAGCGGCTATTCGAGCGGTTCAGCCAGGCCGATGCGTCCACCACGCGTCGTTTCGGCGGCACCGGGCTCGGCTTGGCCATCACACGCGCCTTCTGCCGTCTGCTGGGCGGCGACGTGACTGTAACCAGTGTGGAGGGTAGCGGATCGACCTTCACGATACGGTTGCCGATAGAACTGCCGAACCAGGCCCCGATGGAAGACGAGGCGGCCGAGACCGGCCAACCTCAGCGGCACAGCGTGCTGGTCATCGACGACGACGCGGCCCAGCGCGACCTGCTGACCCGCTTTTTAGAGCGCGAAGGGTTTGCCGTGCGTACGGCTCCCGATGGCCGGGCAGGCATCGACCTGGCGCGCACGCTGCGCCCGCGCGCCATCCTGCTGGACGTGATGATGCCGCAGATGGATGGCTGGTCGGTGCTGGGTGCGCTGAAGGCGGACCCTGATTTGACCAAGATACCGGTCGTCATGGTGACGTTCGTCAACGAGCCCGGACTCGGCGCCTCGCTGGGCGCTGCCGACACGGTGCTCAAGCCGGTCGAGTGGGACAGGCTGAAGCAGGTGATGGACCGCTTCCACGGCGATGCCGGCGACATATTGGTGGTCGATGACGATACCGATGCGCGGCGCCGCCTGCGATCCGTGCTGGAGCGCAACGGCTGGAGCGTGGATGAGGCCGGCAACGGGCAGGAGGCGCTGGACCGGGTGGCCCATGCCCCGCCGCAACTGATCCTGCTAGACCTGACGATGCCGCTGATGGACGGCTTCGCCTTCTTGCACGAGTTGCGCCAACGGCCGGGCGGCGAGCACATCCCTGTCGTGGTGTTGACCGCGCGCGACCTCGATGCCGGCGAACGCAAGCGGCTGGAGGGCGTAGATCGTGTGCTCAGCAAAGGGCAGACGAACTTGAAGCAGCTCGCCGGCGAGCTGCGGTCGCTGACGCCGCCGCATCCCGCGCCTAGCGCGTAGTGCACGATCCGGGGATGAACCATGCGCCTGTTGCTGGTCGAAGATCATGAGGAAATCTGGGATTTTCTGTCCCGGCGACTGACCCGCCGCGGCTATGAGGTGAGTGTGGCGACCGATGGCCAAGCGGGGTTGGACCGTGCGCGTGCCGATCTGCCCGGCATTGTGCTGCTGGACATGAACCTGCCGGTGATGGACGGCTGGACGGTAGCACGAATGCTGAAATCCGAGCCGGCGACGGCTGGCATTCCGGTGATCGCCTTAACTGCGCACGCAATGTCCGGCGACCGGGAAAAGGCTTTGGCGGCGGGGTGCGACGACTACCATCCCAAGCCGATCGAGTTTTCGCGGCTGCTGGCGCAAATCGAAGCGTTAGCGCCGGCCCAGGCGCGTGCCTGATGCAGCGCCGGACCTGCCGGCGACCAAGCACGGCGGTCGTGCTGCCCGGTCCGACGATACGGCAACCGCTGCCCTGATTGCGTTGGCTGCGGACCCGCCGGGCGCTGGCGGGCAGGCTTTCGACCGTGCCGACGTCTCAGCCGAGGCGCTCGGGCCGCGCGTCGAGGGTTCCGGGTGGTGGGATGCGCGACTAGGCGGCCTACGGCTGGCAGGATGCCGCCTGGATGGGGCCAGCTTGCGGGCCGCCAACCTGGCACGCGCGGACCTGACCGGCGCCCAACTTTCGTGCAGCAGTTGCAGCAACATCGTGCTGGTCGCGGCTCGGCTGGAAGAAGCCATTCTGTGCCAAGCCGACCTGATCGGCGGTGATCTGACCGGGGTGGATGCGGGAGAGGCCGATTTCTCGCAGGCGTTGCTGGAGGATGCACGGCTGACCGGCGCGCGGCTGCGCTTCGCCCGGTTTACCGAGGCCGTGATGGACGGCGCAGACCTGTCGAGCGCCGATCTGTGGGGCGCCAAGCTGGGCGAGATCGAGGCGGAACGATGTGTCTTCCGCGGCGCGCGGCTGGACGAGGCTAGCCTGGCGGGTGCCGACCTGACCGCGGCCGACCTTGGCGGTGCGGCGCTGCGCCGGGCCGACCTGTCGGGTGCGCGCCTGCGCGGCGCCAATTTGCGTGATGCGGTGCTGGATGGCGCCAACCTGTCGGGTGCGGACCTGAGCGGTGCTGTTCTGCCCCACGTGTCGCTAACGAGTTGCGATCTGCGCCATGTCTGCTTCGCCGGTGCCTGGCTGGAGCGTACCCGCATGAGCGCCCGCCAATTGGGCGGTGCAGTGGGCGAAGAGACGGCCGGCGCGTTCGATTCCGCCATCGAGAGCTACATCGTGCTGGAGCAGAACTTCCGCTCGCTGGGCAGTGCGGCCGACGCAAGCTGGGCGTTTCGCCGACGCCGGCGCATGGGCAAGCGGCTGCATGGCCAGCTTGCGCGGTCGGCCTGGGCACGGCGCGATTGGCGGGCCGCGTTCCGGCCGGGCCTGGGCTGGCTGAGCGATTGGGCGGCCGAGTGGCTGTGCGATTACGGCGAAAGCGTGGGCCGCGTGGCGCGCGCGTTCCTGCTGGTGCTGATTGGGTTCGCTGTACTCTATTGGGTGACCGGCTGCCTGGTGCTGCGCGACACGGCGGTGGCCGGCCCGCATGGCGGACGGGATTTCGCGCCGGTGGACTATCTTCTGTTCAGCTTGGATTCGATGACGACGGTCGGCACATCCGAGGTTGGACTGAAGCCGGCCGGCCAGTTTGGAGTATTGCTGTCCAGCATTCAAACGGTGCTGGGAACGGTGTTGCTGGGCCTGTTCGGCTTTGTGCTGGGTGTGCGGATGCGGAATTGATGACGCGGGCTGATCGTTGAACCTGCTGGCTGTCTGAGCGCAATGCGCAGTGTGCGTAACGAAGGGTTGGCCGGAGCATGATGATGGCGGACGTTGCACCAGAGATGGACGTACACGACCGATAACGGTTACGACAGGGCTGGACGATATCGCCGCTATCATGTGGAAAGGCCGCAGGCTGCTGGCCCATATGGGCAGAACCGAGAGGACCCGCAATGAGAGTCGGGTGAGCGGGTTGTGTTACCGAATTCGTGCGCGCGGTTGTATGCAGAACGGCGGGGTGACGAAGTCAAGCTATCGGGCGTAAAGGGCGTGCCCACCATAAGAATTCTGAAAGAGACGCCTACGGCCACGCAGCGCCGCGCTGGTTGGTGTAGATCGCGTACAGCGTGTGCGCGGCGCAAATGAAGAGGCGGGAGCGGTTTCGGCCGCCGAAGGTTAGGTTCGAGACGGTGTAGGGCACGTGTATTTCACCTAGCTTGGTGCCGTCCGATGCGATGCAGTGTACGCCGTCGCCTGCGCTGGTCCAAATGTTTCCATCCTGGTCTATGCGAAAACCGTCTGCCAGGCCGGGGTTGACCTGGTGGAAGATACGACCGTGCGAGAGCGTGCCGTCGTCCGACACGTCGAATACGCGGATGTGGCGGGGCGCGTCGTCGTCGAACTGGTGGCCGGTGTCGGACACGTAGAGCAGGCGTTCATCGGGCGAAAAAGCCAGGCCGTTAGGGCCCGCAAAATCGTCCGCGGCGATGCTCAACGTGCCGTCCGGGTCTAGCCGGTAGAGCGTGGGCGGCAATGCCGAAGCCTGTTTGCCGCCCTCGTAATCGGTGCTGATGCCGTAGAGCGGGTCGCTGAACCAGAGGCTGCCATCGGAGCGGCAGACGACGTCGTTGGGCGCGTTCAGCTGGCGGCCCTGGTAGTGCGAAGCGAGTACGGTGATGCTGCCGTCGAACTCGGTGCGGGTAACGCAGCGATGCTGGTGGGAACAGCCGACCAGCCGGCCCTGGCGGTCGCGCGTGTGGCCATTGGCGAAGCCGGACGGACTACGGAACACCGAGATGCCGCCATCCTCCGTCCAGCGCAGGATGCGATTGCCCGGTATGTCGCTGAACAGCAGGCAATTTTGGTCGGCGAACCACACGGGGCCTTCCAGCCAGGCAAATCCCTCGCCCAGCTTGACCAGCGGAGCGTTGGACAAAATGCAACGGCGGAATCGCGGATCCAAGATTTCGTAACCATCCATCGGCGAAACTAGCTCAGGTGACAGGGGGTGTGCTGCGACGGCACGTGCAGCTGCACCGTCATCAATACGGCTGGCACCTGGCCCACGGTGCCCGAGCGGTGGCCGCGCTTGCCGTCATGCTGTGTACAACCTTGATCTTCGCCGAACGAGAACTCGCCCGGACCCTGCTCGATGCGAGTACCATCCATCGATTCGATCCACCACCGGCCGGACAGCACCACGATCCATTGCGGCGCCGGGTTTTCGTGCCACTCGCCCACCCAGCCCACCGGCTGCACGGTGAACACGGGCGTGGCTTGGCAGCGCGCCTGCTCGTTGTTCCACTGCGGCGCCGCGTTGCCCACCCGCTTCAGTGTGTAGCTGGTCAGCGCGCACTGCGTTTGATGACTGACCCCGTGTTCGTCTTTCCACAAATGCCAGTAGGGGACACTAGGCTTGGGCCCTGCGTTGTCGGACATGCGCGTTCTCCGGCCGAGTTTGCCTGTCCCGAACACGCGTCCTAGCTTCGCGTTCCGTCAGCTGCATGCGCCGGCGGGTGCGCGTTGCAACATCATGCCGTATAGCCGGAACGCCAGGTTGCGAACCTCGGGGTTAACGCCGAGCTGGCTGAGGGAGCGGACATCGTTGGTGGCCAGGCGGACCAGGACGACATCGCCCTGCAGGCGTTCAGGTCCGATACAGACGGAGTATGGCTTTTTGTCGTTGCCCGGCAGCCATGCCTGCGGCGTGCCGCCGCCCGCCACTGCCATGATCCGGTGCTGCGGCGTACCCGGCACGGCCGACAGCGTCGCGGTGAGGAGCAGCTTGTCCGGGGCGGGTGCGTCTGGGTGGAAGGCGAGAACGGCCGTGGGTCCGATGGCCCACACACCGTCCGAGTCGGTCTCGTTCCAACCGTCTATTTCGTAGATCAACCCGGTGCCCGACGCGGTGAACGCGACGGGATCATCCAGCCCGAGGTTGGAGGCGGCGTCCGCGCGCGGCCCCACCACTTTGCCGCGGCAAAACACCGTGTCGATCCAGACCGGGCTGGGGGTGCGCAGGCAAGGTGGTGCCAGGGCGATGCCGTGTATGCCCATTTCGGCGCGTATCATAGTGCCCACCTTGCCGTCGAGGTTGATCAGCCATAGCCGGTCGCCCGCCTGGGCAAGCATTGCATCGAGGCGGCGCTGCAGCACTCCGCCCGTCTCCATCAAGGTCGGAAGCAATCCGAAAGCGTGTTCGGGCCGGGGCTGTTCAGTCACCCAGTAGCCAAGCGGCGATTTCAGCAGGCCGTAGGTGGCACCCTTCGGAACCTCCTTGGGCACCCGGGCCACGAAGGGCGGAAACCAGGAGTGATGAAACATTTCAGCCGACCGGGTAGTAGCTGACAGCACGAGCAGGGCGGCGGCTGAGGCAATCCATTGCGGTCGGAGAGATATGGCAGCACGTGCGGCAAATCGGGCGACAGACACTACGATCAGCACGGAAGCTACCATTTCGAGTGAGACCGCATAGCGCTGTATGGGGCAGAGCAGCATCCAGAAGCCGGTGCCGGCCAGAAGCCAGATTGCCAACATGTCGAGCGGATCGGGCGTTCGCCGTCTTGCCCGCAGGGCGAGGATGAACAGAGCGAGCGGCAAGCCGACGATAAAGCGAAGGTCGCGTACCACCACCTCGCCGGTGGCATCCGTGCCGCGGGCCAGCGCCCACGGCAGCCAGAGCGCGTGACCGATACCCTGCCAATAATAACGCGGGTCGGAGAAATCGACGCGGGCCGCAGAAGGCGAGTGAAAGATAGTGTTCATGAAGGGGAACACCGGGCTGGCGTAGTCGCGCCACAGGGCCAATGCCCACGCCCCGTCAGATAGGGCGCCGCCCAGCGCGGCCCCGCCGACGACCGGCACCAGTGTACGGGGCGGCCACGCGGCCAGGGCCGCCGCGGCCAAGGCGGGCAGCAGGAACAGCGTTGTGGGTTTCATGCCCACTGCGAAGCCCACCGCCATCCCAGCCGCAAGAAACCTGGGCCACCGCTCCTGCTGCAGCGGTTGTGCTTCGTCCGGCAACAGCAGGAACAGCCCCAGCAGCACCGGGGCGGCAAGGACCACGTCGGAAAACGTGGTGCCGATTTCGGTCAGCATCGACGCGCCTGTGCAGGCGCAGAGCGCTGCAATGCCAGCGACGAGGCCACGGCCGGATTGCCCGCCCCAGGCGCGCCAGGCTATTGCCCAGGCCACCATCACAGCAACCACTTGCGAGGCGGTCACCACGAGCCCCGCGGCCAGCGGCGGCAAGAGACGTTGCGCTATGTAGGGCAGCAGATAGGGCAGCGGGTTGAGGAAACTTTGCGAGCCGCCCGGTGCGACATCGCGCTCGAAGCGGCCGTGCAGCAGGGCGAAAGCGTCATAAAGGTGGTAATTCTGCCAATCCCAGTTCACGTCCTGGCCACGCCACAGCGCCCAGCCAAACAGGACGCAGGTCACTCCCGCGAATGCCGTAAGGCACGCCTGGGGCCACGACCGGTTTGACTGAGCCAGCATGCGTTACCTTGAGCGGTGAACGAGTGACCGCTTACTGGCGGATTCCCTGCCCTACAACCTTGCCCGCACGCCCCAGGCACGGCAGCCTTTGGCGATGGTAACCCGTGACGATGGCCTGCGCCGCCATATTGGCCCGCTGGCTTTGGCTGCCGCTATCGTCAACGGAGTCGTTGGTGCTGGAATATTCACCTTGCCGGCGGCCATGGCGCAGGCGGCGGGCGCCCGGGCGCCGCTGGCCTATTTGATTTGTGCGCTGGCCATGGGCATGGTCGTGACCTGCTTGGGCGAGGCAGGCAGCCGATTGCCGACCAGTGGCGGCGTATATGGCTACGTGTCGGAGGCGTTCGGGCCGTTTGCCGGCTTCCTGTGCGGCATGCTCACTTGGGTGGCCAGCGTTCTAGCCTGCGGCGGCATCGCATCTGCGCTTGCCGCCACTGTGGGCAGCGTGCTGCCTGCCGCCGCCCACGGGTTAGGCCGGGCGGCCGTCATCCTGCTAGCCATCGGGGGCATAGCGGCGGTGAACTTGCGCGGCGTTCGGGGGAGTGCGGGGCTGGTTTCTGTCGTGACCGCGGTGAAGCTGCTACCGCTGCTGCTGTTCCTGGCGCTCGGATTGCTGGTGGTGCTGGGTGCCCACCCGATCGCGCAGGTTGCGGCCCGGCCGACAGCCGCATCCGGCTTCGGCGAGGCGGTGATACTGGCGGTGTTCGCCTTCAGCGGCATGGAGACGGTGCTGGGTGCCAGCGGAGAGGTGGCAGAGGCTCACCGCACCCTGCCGCGTGCGCTGTTCGGCGCCATGGGGTTCGTGCTGGTCCTGTATGTCGCCATCCAGCTTGTGGCCCAGCGCCTGCTGGGCCCGGCACTGGCGCACGCCTCTGCCCCGCTGGCCGAGGCGGCGGGCCGCGTGAGTTCTGCTGCCGGTGCCGTTCTGGTTGCCGGCGCTGGCCTGTCGATGCTGGGCTTCATCGCAAGCGACATCCTCGGCGCACCGAGGATTCTGTTCGCGTTCGGCCGCGACCGGCTGCTGCCGTCAGCACTGGGCCGCGCGAACCCGCGCACCGGCGTGCCGGACGTGGCTATCCTGGTGCATGCCGCCCTTGCTGCGGGGCTGGCGCTGCCTGGCAGCTTTGCCGGGCTCGTGGTCGCCTCCACGCTAAACACGGCGGGGCTGTATTTCCTGGGTTGCGGCGCCGCCTTGGTGCTGCACCGACGCGGCACGCAGTCGTTGGGACCGCCGGTAGACTTCCGCGTATTGCCGGCCGCCTCGCTGATCGGCATGGCGGCAATGCTGCTGATCGTCAGCGTTGCATCGCAGGCCCAGATCCTGGGCTTGGTCGGCGTGATCCTGGCCTGTGCCGCCCTGTTCGGCGCCATGCGCCTGGCAGGCCACGCATCCTAGCCTGTTGGGCAGCGAGCCAAGACGCTCAGAACGCGCTCGGCGAGCGCGGCGCTGGAGGCGAGCGCGTTACAGCCTGGCTCCGAGGTGCTCGGCTACCGTGAAAATGTCTTTGTCGCCGCGGCCGGACAGGTTCATCAAGATGATCTGTTCGGCATTCATCGTCGGTGCCAGCTTTTCGATGTGCGCCAGAGCGTGAGCGCACTCCAGCGCGGGGATGATTCCTTCGGTGCGGCTGCAGAGTTGGAAGGCGGACAGCGCTTCGTCGTCGGTGATGCCGACATATTCCGCGCGGCCGATATCGTGGAGCCAGGCGTGTTCGGGGCCGATGCCGGGGTAATCTAGCCCGGCGCTGATGCTGTGGGCCTCGGTGATCTGGCCGTCATCATTCTGCAGCAAGTAGGTGCGGTTGCCGTGCAGCACGCCGGGGCGGCCGCGTTGTATGCTGGCGGCCTGGGCGCCGCTGTCCAGGCCGTGGCCGGCGGCTTCCACGCCGATCAGGCGCACGTCGGGCTCGTCAAGGAACGGGTGGAAGATGCCCATGGCGTTGCTGCCGCCGCCCACGCTGGCCACCACCACGTCGGGCAGGCGGCCCTCGGCCTCGTGCAGCTGAGCACGGGCTTCGTTGCCGATCACGGATTGGAAGTCGCGCACCATGGCGGGGTAGGGATGGGGGCCGGCAACCGTGCCGACCAGGAAGTAGGTGTCGGCCACGTTGGCGACCCAGTCGCGCATCGCCTCGTTCATCGCGTCCTTCAGCGTGCCGGCGCCGGTGGTGACCGGGATGACCTCGGCGCCGAGCAGCTTCATGCGGAACACGTTGGGTTTTTGGCGCTCCACATCGACGGCGCCCATGTAGATCACGCAAGGTATGCCCATCAGGGCGCAGACCGTGGCGGTGGCTACGCCGTGCTGGCCGGCGCCGGTTTCGGCCACGATGCGGGTCTTGCCCATGCGGCGGGCCAGCAGGATCTGGCCCATGCAGGCGTTTATCTTGTGGGCGCCGGTGTGGTTCAGTTCCTCGCGCTTGAAGTAGATCTTGGCGCCGCCCAAAGCTTTGGTGAGGCGCTCGGCGAACCAGAGCGGGCTGGGGCGGCCCACATAATCCTTGAGATAATAGTCAAGCTCCTTCTGAAAGCTCGGGTCCCGCTTGGTCGCCTCGTAGGCAGTGTCTAGCTCGAGGACTAGAGGCATGAGCGTTTCGGCGACGAACCGCCCGCCATACTCGCCAAAGCGGCCATGCCCGTCAGGGCCCTGGCGAAGCGTGTTGGGCCGTGGCGGCAACGCGGTCGTATGATTCAACTTTGGCTCCGATCGGTCGGCGAGCGACCTTCATAGACCAGGCCGCCCGGGATGTCAGTCGTTTGCGGGACGACTAACGTGCGGCCCCGGCCGCGGTTGGGCGGCGCGTTCGCGTATCGGGCGGCAACGGCCCTGTTGTGACGACGAGCTGGCGCCAGCCTGCTTCGCACATCGGGCTGCACGCGAACGCACCCCTTGGAGCAGTGGCCGGCGATTTCCATCACGGCCATACGCGACGTAGATTAGGACGCCACGAGAGGTGAGGCATGCTGCGTACAATGACCGGCCTGGCGCCGCCCCTTTATATCAGCGCAGGCCGCGCGAGTGTTGATGCCGTAGCCCAAGCCGTTTGGATCGACTTGGTAAGCCCAAGCGAGGCCGAACTGGCCGAGGTGAAGCGGGTAACCGGCTTGCGCGTGCCCAGTTGCGCCGACATTGCCGAGATCGAGACGTCTAGCCGGTTGGTTCATGAAAACGGAGTGCTTACCCTGAGCACGCCGATGCTGAACCGTAACGCCGATGGCGTGCTGAGTTCGGCTCCGTTGGGTTTTGTTGTGACACGAGACCGCTTGCTGACGGTCCGCTTTTCAGATTCCGTCGTGTTCGACCAGTTCGCAGCCAGCTGGCGCTGCGAAGACGTCCAAGCGGCGGGCCTTTCGCCGTTTTTGGGGCTGCTAGAGGCGATCGTCGATCGGCTGGCCGACGTGCTGGAGCGGATAGGCGCCGAAATGGACACGTTGTCGGCTGCGGCTTTTGCCCGCGGTGCCGAGCAAGGCCGATCGTCACGCAGGCGCGACATGTTTCTGCAAGCGACCCTTTCTGAGATCGGGCACAAGGGCGCACGGATCTCGCAGCTTCGCGACGGCCTGTTGGGCGTGGGCCGTATTGTGCGTTTTGTTCTCGAGACGGCGAGCGCCTGGTTGAATGAAAATGCGCGCCACCGGCTGACGACGCTGGACCGCGACGTGGCATCGCTGACCGACTACGATACACAACTGACCGCCAAAGTGCAGTTTCTGCTGGATGCCACGCTGGGCTTCATCAACATCGAGCAGAACAACACGATCAAGGTGTTGACTGTCGTCAGCATCGTGGGGATCCCGCCAACGTTTGTTGCGAGTTTATATGGGATGAACTTTCACAATATGCCCGAGCTGGGGTGGCGGTATGGCTACGAGTATGGTTTGTCGTTGATCGCGCTTAGCATCGTCGTGCCGCTGGTGGTGTTTTGGCGGAGGGGATGGTTATAAAGTAACGTCTCCAAGCATCCTTTTTGTAAGACATCAGAACGCTTCAACTGTTTCAGCTACTTCTGGAAGTCCAAAGAGAAGCGAGCCGTTTCCAGTAACGTCGTAGCAAAAGCTTTTGCTTTTCTTTCAGGATAAGGCTTACGTTGCTGATAATCGCCAACACTGGAGTTCACTGATGGCTTTCAAAGTGCAGGTCGGCCCGCCGCAGATTGCCATTCATCAAGGCCAAGCGGTACTGGTATCGGAAGAAAGCGGCGGAGTCGCCTCGGCCAGCGACAAGGGGCTTTACTATCGCGATACGCGGTTGATCAGCGCATGGGCCGTCTATGCCAATGGCACGCCATGGACTTTGCTGAATGGCGGTGCGATTGCCTATTACGCTTCCCGCGTTTTTCTGACGAATCCCGAGATACTCTCGCGGGACGGGAAAATTGGTGAGCGGACGCTGGCCTTGGTTATCAGCCGCGAGCTGGACGGAGGAATGCACGAGGACCTCGATGTCACCAATCACGGTCCGGTGCCGGTTCGGTTTAACTTGGAGGTGGCGATACGGTGTGATTTCGCTGACGTGTTCGAGGTGAAGTCGCACACGATCGTTCGGCGAGGCGAGATCAGCACGGATTGGGACATCGCTTGTCAGCGCCTGTCCAACATCTATCACAACGAGGATTTTAGCCGTGGCGTTTTGGTGAGCGCGACACGTGCCAAGGTGGTGTATGCCAATGGTCGCCTGAGCATGGATGTAGAGCTTGACCCGGGCGCTAGCTGGCATTGCTGCTTGTTATATGACCTTATCGACGGTGAGCAGCGCGTGGCCGCGCCTTCGGCGTGCGTGGCGCATGACTCCAAGAGCAAGCACGCGGCGGATTTGCGCGACTGGCAGCGGCGTGTGCTGAAGATCGAAACGTCCAACGAGGAATACTACCGATTTTTTCATCAGGCGATCGACGACATGGCGGCGCTTCGCTTACCGACCGGTGATGGCGACCATATGGTATTCCTGCCTGCGGCTGGCCTACCGTGGTTTATGGCGCCGTTCGGGCGCGACAGCCTGATCGTCTCGCTGCAGAACATGACTGTTTATCCCGAGTTCGCGCGCGGTGCCCTGCAGGTGCTGGGCGGCCTGCAAGCGACCGAACGGGACGATTACCGAGATGCCGAGCCGGGCAAGATCATGCACGAGTTGCGCCATGGGGAGCTGGCGCATTTCAAGCTGATACCGCACACGCCTTACTACGGCACCGCCGACGCGACACCACTTTGGCTGATCACGTTGCACGCCGCGTGGCGGGCCACGGGCGACAGCAGCCTGCTCGACCAGCACATGAAAACCGCCGAGGCCTGCCTAGCCTGGATCGACAACGACGGGGACCGGGATGGCGACGGCTTTCAAGAGTATCAGACGCGATCTTCGGCCGGCTACGAGAACATGGGCTGGAAGGATAGCGGTGAGGCGGTCATGTATCCGGACGGTAGGCTGGTGCGCGGTCCGAAGGCGTTGTGCGAGCTTCAGGGCTATGTATACGACGCATGGCGCCGCATGGCGCAGATCTACGATGCGATTGGACAGCGCGACCGAGCGCGGTCCTTGCGCGACAAGGCTGCCACCTTGTTCGCACGCTTCAACGAGGCATTCTGGGACGAGTCTGGCGGCTACTACGCTTATGCGCTGGATGGCGAGAAGAAGCAGGTTCTTACTGTGGCTTCCAACCCCGGCCATTGCCTGTGGTCCGGCATTGTGCCGCCGGAGCGGGCCGAGCGGGTGGTGGCGCGGCTTGTGGCGCCGGACATGTGGTCGGGCTGGGGCATCCGCACGCTTTCGGCCGAGCATCGCTCGTTCAATCCGTATGCTTATCAGCTCGGCGCGGTTTGGCCGCACGACAACTCGATTATCGCTTTAGGGTTCAAGCGCTACGGGTTCGCGGCCGACGCGGCCAGGGTGGCACGCGACATTAGCGGGGCGGCGGGCCACTTCCAATCCAACCAGCTTCCAGAGTTGTATGCAGGGCTGCAGAAGGACGGCACCAACTTTCCTGTGCAATATATAGGAGCCAATGTTCCCCAGGCTTGGGCGGCTGGATCGGCTTTCTCATTGCTGCAAGCAATGCTTGGGCTTGTGCCGGATGCCGTTAGCGGCAAGTTGTTTGTCGATCCGGCCCTACCTGCCTGGATGCCGGACGTGACCATCCGGGACCTGACGATGGGAGGCCAGGACTTCTCTGTTCGGTTTTGGCGGGAGGACGAAGCGACATGTTACACTGTGCTGGCGGGCGATCCCGACATGGTGGAGCGTAGAGCGTTTGGGGAGGCATTGAAGCCGGATTGACGGCCGCGGATCAGATGCCCGAGAACCAATTATAGCCACGATCTGTCCAAAAGCCGCGGGGGCGGACGTTGGTGACGTATAGTGCTGTCACCCATTTCGGGTTTTTGAAGCCAAGTTTAGTCGGTATCCGAATCTTGAGCGGGAAACCGAATTTCGCCGGCAGTATGTCGTTACCGGCCGTCACGGCCATGATGGTTTGCGGATGTAGCGCCGTAGCCATATCGATGCCTTCGTAATAGCCATCCGCGCATTGGAAACCGACATACTGCGCATGCGTATCCGCGCCGATTTGGCGCAGGAAACCACCCAGGGGTATGCCGCTCCACTGTCCGACATAGCTCCAACCTTCAACACAGACGTGGCGGGTACGCTGCGTGCGGCGCGGCAAGGCGAGCAGCTGAGGAACGGTCCAGGGTTGCTTATCGGCGATCAGTCCAGCCAAGCCAAGCCGGTAAGTGCCGGCGTCGATCGCGACGACGTCCTGTTCAGGGTAGTACGCGTTATAGCGAAACGACTTCTCAACGGCGCTTTGAGGATATTCGCGCGCCAGGCGGTGATCGCTGAACAGGAAGGACTGCACGCGGTCGTTCCAACGCGAGATCGCATGCAGCGTAGCCTGCACCGCATCGCTATCACTGATGTCGCAGCCGCCCACCAAGCTGACGGCGCCCAGGCTGAGGCTGCCGCGAAGCAGCGTGCGGCGTTGCAAGGCTTGGCGCAGCGCGGGATCGATGGGGGTCGCGGACATCATTCGCCTTCAACCGGAGCTGGTGTGTTGTGTCGGCCTGTTGCGCGACCCAGAACCATTGCCTGAAGTGTTTTAGGAACCAGTGCAACGAGCGCCACGTGTACGATCATGAAGGCCGTGATCGCTGACATGAAGAAGAAGTGGACCACACGGGCGAAGGCGAAGCCGCCGAACAGCCAAGTTAGCCACCCCAGTTGCACCGGCTTCCATATGGCCAAGCCGGACAGGAACATCATGGAAATGGCGAATAGAACGCCCCAGTAGAACGCCTTCTGCACCGCGTTGTAGGCACCGAGACGATGCGCGAGCTTAAAGGTCGCGGCGGCAATGAAATCCCGCAGAAAGGCGCGTGGGCTTAGCGGAAGGAAATCGCGACGGAAATGCCCGGTGAGCAAGCCGTTCAGGACGAAAAGCCCGAAACCGGCAAGCAGGAGCCACATTCCTGCAAAATGCCAGGCGATGGCATTTGCAGTACCCCAGTCGTTACTGGTGGCAGTAGCCAAATACTTGTTGCCGCCGAGCGTGAGCCAGTATGGAAACTCGAACGGGAGAATAGGCACGTTGTCGTAGATTCGCCAGCCGCTGCCAAGCATGATGAAGATGGCGAGGACTAGGGACCAGTGCGCGACACGCACAATGGCAGAGTGTCGCTGTTCGTCTCGCGTGCTACTCATGGCGCCTCCAGTCCTGCAGAGCGAAATGTTGCCTTTGCGAGAGGTCCGGCGAGAAAGGCCACGAAGGACGGTGCGTTGGCGCTTTGCCCGTTGGCGACAAGCGCCACACTGACGGTGCTGGGCGGCACGGCTAATACGGCGAGGGATCGCAGGCCGGGATCGTGCGACTCGGTTTGCGAGACTAGCCCAATCAGAGTGGAGTTGTTGCGCACCGTTTGGATGACGGTGGGTGTGTCGGCGACACCGATTAGCCTTACGGGTCTTACGGCCGGCATTGCGGCGCGTAGTAGGGCGGCGCCGTCGAAGCTGGCGGCGGTTGTGGGATCAGGCAATACCGTTTGACGCGCCGCGACAAGCTGACCCGCGCTGGCGTCGGGCCATTGCGCGTTGCCCGTATTTCCGATCAGCACGAAAGGGTTTTTCCCTAATTGCATGACAGTTTCTCGACTGACGATCTTGTCTTCTGCTAGAGCCTGCACCGTCGCCTGATCGGCTACCACGACGTCGTCGCGCGCGCGGTGTTTCAGCAGGCCAAGTATGCCATCTGGCGGGGCGGTGAAGATGTGCACTTCCGTGTGCGACGCAGCGGTGTAAAGCTGGGCCACCTGGCCGAGCGGGCCGGTCATCGCGGGTGTGCAATACAAGACGATGTCGGGCACAGGCGCCGTCCAGGCCAGTGCCTTGCTGAAGCCAAGCAGTTGGGCAGACGACAGCCACAGGGCCATAAGAGCGACACTGCGTATCACTGCACCACCGCGGTCAGCGCCATTGCGTGCGCGACAGCGATGAGTGTGTCGGCGCGACCTGAAGCGATCAGTCATGATGAGACGCAACGGGACTGACGCGAAAGCCAGTAACGCTGCGTTTCTGCTGGTTGGCCATCGTCCATCGTGCGTCCGTCAATGTTGGTCAGCGGCAATACCGTAGCAGAGCCGGGCATGCCGACCTGCCGACCGCCTGACCCTTCAGTTCGAGCGAGGGCGAGAAAGGTTACAGAGCTTCCAAGGCGGCTAGGGCTCGAGCCTCATGGTAGGCTCTTGGGTTCGGACGCGGTCGCCGTGAGCAGGAGTCCTTGTCGTCTGCCGTGCCGAGCGATGCATCGCAGATCCACCGCCCTAATGCAGGAGCCGGCAAAGCCGCCCTATCATTTTATAGGCTCTTTACGAAGCCATATGGCCTTTCCGGTGTAGTCCTTATGCCGAGTCCTGCAAGATGAAAGCATGAAAGAACGTCTGCGAGGTTGATAACGGTT
>CAXUHU010000049.1:928-23167 GCA_964250925.1 uncultured Acetobacteraceae bacterium | reverse complement strand
TAGAGCGCGTTCAGGCTGACCGTAAACGGCCAGCGCGCTCTAAATATACCTTCGAACGAGCAATTGTCTCCACCTCGACTGTTCCAGTCTGCGTGATATTGCTCTAGTCGTTGGTGCCCACCAGCGCGCCGATCAGCCCGGGCCGGGGCGATCCCAGGCCGGTGACGAGGTCGTAGGAGAAGGTGGCGGAGTACAGCCCGCTTCTGCCGCGCACCTCGTCATGAAACAGCCAATCGTAATTCGCGCGGCCGCCGAGCGCATACAGCAGCGGGTTGATGAAGCCGACCGGCGGCTGGTGGCGCAGCGCGGCCTGTTGGTTGGCCAGGGCGATAAATCCGGCCCACAGGGGGGAAGCGAAGCTGGTGCCGCCCCAGCCGCCCTCGCATTTGCCATCGAAGCAGATGTAGTTGTCGGTGTCGGCGTCGCCCGCGACGTCGGGCACGTTGCGGCGCCGGTGCGAGCCGCCGTTGCCCGTGTTCACGAACGGCAACTGGTAGTTCTGTATAGGAAACATCCCGCCCAGTGCGGGCCCGCCGGCACTGTAGCTCCAACCGGTTTCGTGAAGCCACGCACCGTTCGGCGAGACCGCCAGGTCGGTGCCGCCGACCGCGGTGATGAAGGCGTCCTCCTCCGGCCAGGGATCGCTGGCCTTGAGCGAGGAGTCGTCGCCGCTGGCCGTCAGCAACGTCTGGCCCTGTGCAGCCATCTCCAGGAAAATCGGATGGTCGGTCGGGTATTCGCGTGTCGACCAGCCCCACGACGTGCTGAGCTGCTGGCTCGTGTTGTCGCTCGCCATGCGGTTCAGCACCGCCTCCGGGCTGTGGCCTACATAGACTTGAACCTGGCTGAGCCCAGGCGCCATCGACACCGCGTATTCGATGTCGAGCGCCTGCTCGCCGTCATGGCACTTGGCGGGGCAGCCGACGTTGGCGCCGTCGGTAGAGATGCCGACGATCGGCACATGAAACGGCTGGTTGAGGGTGCTGAAATACGCCTCGACATCGCTGAGCGCATATCCGCCAAGCTCCATCAACCCCACCGACTGGCCGGCGCCGGTCAGCCGGGTGGGGCTGGCATAGGCGGTTCGCACATCGCTGCCGATCAGACTGCCGTCCGGTCCGGTCCCTGGCCGCGGCCCCGCTTCGGCCCGCCGCCTGAGCAGGCGCGGCCGCGCAGGGTCCAGATCGTCCAGTCCGGTCACGTGCAGGAGCGGCACGGCCAGGTCGAGCGCCGGCTCGCGGTCTGGGGCCACGAACAACCGTTGTTCGGTAGGGTGCCTGTAGAGGCCGAGGGTGACGTGGAACACCTGTTCGATGTCGGCCACGCTGCCCTCCATCGTGAGCAGTCCTCGGTTGGCGGCGGTGGCCAGGATCGTCAGGCCGCGATCGGCGAAGAACGCCCGGGCCGCCTCGTAGTCGGCGGCCGTCGGGCCGAACCGGTCGGTGAAATCGGCCACCGAGAGGTAGCGGCGGTATTGCGGGGAGGCCGGATCGTAGAGCGTGCCAAGCAGGGCGACGAGGGCACTCTGGTTGCGTTGCGGCAGCGACACGGCGAGTATCATGTGCGCCGCCGGGTCGGGCCGGCCGGCCGGCACCGCACGATGCGCGGCCACGATCTCGGGAACATGGGACGACAGGACCGGGTGCTCGCTTGCCCAGGCCGGTGCAGCCGGCCCCGCCGCGAGGCATAGGAGCAACCAAGCCCGCGCGGTGTTTGGATGCATGGTGAACCCTTTGACGGCCGGCTTGGCGGATGCCGGAAGCTAGCCGCGTTTCGCGTCGACCGACAAGCTTGGGCATGGATCCCGGGGGGCGCCCCACGACCGGCAACACCCTGCAAGGCTGTGGCGAAAGCTTCGCCGGAGCGGTTACAAGCTGGCAGCGAGACCGTTTCAGACGTGCAGTCGCGCGCGGGATCCCCACGGGACGGCGTTGGAGCGAGGAAAGGGGTGGCCGCGTCGTGCAGAGGTCGATCGAGGAGGCGGAGGAACGGATCAGGGTGCTGGAAAAGCTGATTTCGAGCGTCCGCCACGACGTGAACGGCGCATTGACGCCCGCCTTGATGGCGGCCGACGGCCTGCGGTCGAATGCCGATGCCGGGGTGCAGCGGGCGGGCAGCAGGATCGGCGACTCGATCATGCGTGTGACCAAGCTGCTTCGATCGACCCGCGATGTTGTACCGTCCCTGCAGGGCAAGGCGTCGCGGATCGAACCGCCGCCGGGAGGCGGCGGCTGATCCGGCATGGGCTTGTTGCGCTGGACTCGTGTTAACGCATTACAAACATCTTTGCTCCAATGTGCAGGGACCTCAACCGGCCAATCACCGATGTCGGACGTATCTCGGTCTCCTTCGCTGGCGTCCATCGAACGAGAGATGACGGCCGGGCGTCTCTGGCCTCGTTTCTCGCTGCCGATCGAATGCCTGTACCGGGCCGACGCGTCCGCCGCCTCCAAAAAGCCGGTGATAGGGCTCTGGCTGATCGGCATCTTCCTGTTCGACATGTTCCTGATCAGCGACTACGTCGTGGCGCCCGGCGATTTCGTGCTCTACGCTACGTGCCGGCTGCTCATTCTTACGCCGGCTTGTCTAGCATCGCTGTATCTCGCTGCCCGATTGCCCGGTCTGTACAACGCTCTGGTCGGCACAGCCCCGGTACTCATGTCCGCAACGCTGGCGTTCCTGCTTATCGTCACGCATGGCAGCTACCGTGCGGATTACCTGTTTGGTAACGTTCTCATTCTGATCTGCGGCTGCGTCATCAACCGCACGCCCCTCGGCTACGCCATCGTCTCGGTGCTGCTGCAATGCGCGTTATTCGAGATCGTATTGTTTGTATCTGATATCGACTCGTCGGCAGGCAGGCTCCTGCACACGCTGTTCTGCATCAGCGGGGCAACCGTCGCCTTGATCACCTCCTACGCGCTTGAGCGGGACCTCCGGCAGGCTTTCCTGATGGGCTTGCGCGTCCGGCTTCTCAATCGCGAGCTGGAGCAGTTTGCGATGACCGACCCGTTGACCGGTTTGGCCAACCGGCGCCGGCTCGCCGAAGCGACCGACGAGGTGTGGGCGAAGCGGCCCGCGAGCGATGCCGTCGCCAGCATCGTCCTTCTCGATATCGATCACTTCAAGATGTTCAACGACCACCATGGGCATATGGCGGGCGATGCTTGCCTGCAGGTGATCGCACGCCTGGTCTGCAAGCACCTGCGAAGCCGCGACCTGGCCGTGCGTTTTGGCGGAGAGGAAATTTTGGTCTTCCTGCCCGACACCGGCTTCGCTGCAGCCCGCGAGGTGGCTGAAGCCATCTGCGGCAGCATTCGTGCTGCCCGGCTTGCGCACCCGGCCCTGGGGGACCAGGCGATCGTGACCGCCAGCCTCGGCGTGCATGCGGCGAACCCGTGCGATTGCACGGTGAACGAGGTGATCGCGCAGGCCGATGCGGCGTTGTACGCGGCCAAGGCCGGCGGCCGGAACCGTGTGCATCCAACGGCCTCGACCCGTTCTGCTTTCCAGGAGGTGCCGGCCGGCGCGCACCGGTCCGAAGCCGACGACGAGCGGATGGCAGCCCTGGCCTGATCGTCGCGACCTGAACGTGGGCAAGCAGGCCTCGTCCAGCCGGCCTCCGTGCGTCAGGATGCACTCGGGCGAAACCGGCGGTCGGCAATCCGCCGGATCGCCGGGGTGGTGCGGCTGCTCTCGGCAACTTGGTCGCGGCCCGCTGCCTTGGCCTGATACAGCGCATCGTCCGCCCGGCCGATCAGGGATTCCCAGTCGTCGCCCAGAATGGCCCAGGCCAAGCCGATGGAGCAGGTGATCCGTATCGCCTTGCCCGCCGCGTTGAACGGCCCGCCCCGAACGGCGCGGTGCAGATCCAGCACGCGTTCGGCACCGTGGCCGTCGCGATCGTCGAGCACGAGCAGGATTTCTTCGCCGCCATAGCGGCCGGCAAACTCGCCGCCGCGGAGCGCCTGGCAGATCATCCGGCCGAAATTGCGCAGCACGTCGTCGCCGCCGAGATGGCCGTAATTGTCGTTGACGCGCTTGAAGTGATCGATGTCGATCAGCGCGATCAGAAGCTCGCCCACGATCGGCCCGCTCGAGAGCTTTTCAGCAAGGCGACGCTCCACTTCGGACCGGTTGAGCAACCCGGTCAGGCTGTCGTGCAGCGCCTGGTAGCGAAGCTGCTCGGTCGCTTCGGCGACGTAGCGTTTCAACTCGGCCTGCCGGGCGAGAATCGTACGGAATCGCACGCGCATCGCCGCATAGATCAGACCGATGGCGCACAGGGCCCATAGGGCCTGTGACCACCATTGCTGCCACCAGGGATAGGCCATGTCGATCACCAGGCTCGCCGGCGGGGAGGCCCGGTGTGTCAGTTCGTTGTAGCCGACGAGGGTCAGGACATGCCGGCCGGGCGGCACGAACGGGTAGCGGGCAAGACCGGTCGAGGACTCGGCCCAATCCCCGTCCACGCCGGACAACTTGTAGCGAAACACAAACGAGCGCTCGGCGCCGTAGCTTGATGCGCCGAACTGCAGCGACAGCGCCTCCTGCGAGTAAGGCATCCTGCGGTCCAAGACAGGGTGCGAGCCCAGCAATGCCTCGCTCACCACCGCCTTGATCGGTTGATCGTCGAACAGCCACTCGGGATGCAGCAGGTGCGATACGCCCTGGGTCGTCACGATCCATACCGACCCGTCGGGGTCTTCCCGCAAGCCGCCCTGGTCCACGTCGTCGGACGCGAGCCCGCCGTCGGAATCGACCGAAACCCAGCGCCGCCCGTTGAACACCGACACGCCGAGCGAGGTGCCGGCCCACACCCAGCCGCGGTGATCGACCATCACGGCAACGATGCTGTTGGAGAGCGTGTCGGCGGTCGGGGTGAGTTGGTAGGACGCCACGTGGTCCCCCGAGAGCACAAAGCGGTATAGGCCGCCCGAGCCGCCGATCCAGAGGTTGCCGTCGTGGCCGACGACCAAAGCCAGCGGCTCGAAACCCGCATCGGGCCAGGCTCCGGTCACCGCGCCGTCGGTGTCGCCCGCCCCGTGGTGGCGCAAGCGGCCGCCGGCAAGGTAATAGACCCCGCCCGCGCCGTCATCGGCGACGTCGACGACCTCGGCCCGGGGCGAGCCTTCAAGCACGGCGCTTCGCCTTGGGCTTGGATGGTCATCGACCTTGAACAGCCCGGCCTGGGTCGCAAACCAGATCGCCTCGCCCGGCCCAGACACGATCGCATTGACCGGCGGCACGCTGACGCCGGCGGCGGTGCCGGTGAGCGGGTCCATCGCTTCCGCGCCGGCCGCAGCATTGCGCCAGAGCTCGCCGCGCGGCCCCACCGCGAGCGCGAAGGAGGCGCCGGGAAACACCCGGTTCACCCGCAGGGAGGGCCCGCGACGGACCACCTCGTCCAGCCCCGTATCGGTCGAAACCCATAAGGCGCCGGCCGGAGAGCGGGCCGTCTGCCAGGGGATGCCGTCCGACAGCCCGTCGGCCCTCTGAAGGATCTCCCAATGGCGATAGCCCACCCAGCGTACCAGGCCACGCCCGAGCACCTGGAACCAGAACTGGCCGGTCGCGTCCGTCATCGCGCTGACAATGAGGCCGGACGGCGCGCCGTCCTCCACCCTCAGCAGCCGCCAGCCGTCCGGGCCCAGTTCGGCCAGCCCGTGGTCGGCCTGGGTCACGTAGCTGCCATCGGGGGTTCGGAACAGGCCCAGCTCGTAGGCGTGGTTCGTGTAGCGGCCGCCCTGGTCGGGCAGAGCCGTAACCGTCCAGCGACGGGTGGCGGGATCGAACGATGCGATGGCGCCCGCCGAACGCGCCAGGATGGACCGGCCAGGGCCTGCGGCGACGTCGGACCATGGGCCGCCGGTCAGCCCGTCTGCCGCGCTAAAACACCTGACCGCGCCGGGGTCGGCGGCGCACAGGCGGCCATCGTTGAACGACTCCCAAAGGTGTTCCCCGATGGCGAACACCGCCGTCGCGTTGCCGAGCTGGCCCTGCTCGTCGAGGTTGTAGCCCATGGCTTCGAAACGCGGCGATCCCGCTTGCGGAACGACAATCCTTTCGGTGGCGGCACCGGCAAGCACTACGAGACCGTCTTGCCAGGCAACCAGCCGGTGCAGCCTTTCGCTGTAGAAGGTGACGCCGGGGTGGGCGACCACGTGGAACGACAGCGAGCTTGGCGGGTGCGATGCATCGGCGCTCCGGTCCGACACGAACACCTCGTCGGCAAAGGCCACGGCCATTCGCCCGGTCGATGTGAGGGCGATCCCGTGGATGTCGCCACCCTGACGCAGGCCCTGGTCGGTGCCGAGATTGACGAAACGCCGGCCGTCATAGGCGAACACGCCGTGTTCGGTGCACAACAGCAAGTAGCCGGCGCGGTCCTGCACCATGCAGGCGCCGCCCAGACTGGCCAGCCCCTGGTTCGCATCGTAGATCTTGAACACGGATCGTTCCGCCCTGCCGGGCGTGCAGATCGCGATGATTAAAATGAGAGCGGTTAGAAACGATGTCGGTCGCATGGAGCGCACAGTTACCACATCGACATCATTGACCGGCCCCGCAAATTCGGCGACGACCGTATCAAGTCACGCGAAACGCCCTACGTCAAAGGATAGTCGATGATAGCCTGAACAACTCTGGCGCGTAAAAGTGAAGTCGCCGAGGGGTTATGTCAACTGAGGGTTGGTTACGGCAACCGACAACGCGGCTCGCCGCGCTGGCCTCTCGCGAGACCACGCGGCGGTAGCAGGAGCGCGGCCGGCGCTGCTCAGGGCCAGCGGTGACGAATGTCGGCGCTGATCGACTCGTCTGCTGCGAACCCGACGAAATGTGCGGCGCGGCGGTTGCCGGCGGGGCTGACGGCAGACGCCCCGGTCTGGACCAGCGAAGGTTGGGCTGCCGTCACGGGATGGGCAGCCGGCATTGCCGTGGACACGACGGCCGCAAACGCCATTCCCGAACCCTGAACAACCAAGCGGCGCAAGTTACCGGTCATGATGATGGTCTCCCGAGTGTTACCGGACTTCGCCCCGGCTGCAGAAACGATATAAAGCACGCCAAAACGACCTTCAATAGAAAACAGCAGTTGCAACGAAAAAGCCGTAAGCATTCATACCGATGTATTCTAAATTATTAAGTTTTTATCTTTTTTGACAATGAATCGTTATTACGGTTCAAAAACTCCGAATGTTTATTATTGGCAGGTTGCCGCCCAGATCATTAAAGCGCCTACTTGTTACAGTCCCAGACATCGCGCCTTCTCGGCCGTACTCGACAGACCCGACCGGTCAACAGCCCGGCGCAACACCGAAATACGTCCGTTGCCGCTCTCTTGCAGTCAGGCTGTGGCCAGCGAGCAGTTGACGTTGCGCCCCGCCCGGCAGTTTGATTTGCGCGACGCCAGAGACGTGCCGGATGCGATAGGAGGGCGCGTGAACATCTCGTCTCAACCCAGCCTTCTATCGGCTACGCCGGATGATGCCGGCGGACCCGGCAGTGCTGCGACGACGGACGATCATTACCGCAGCGCAATTGAACTCAGTCATCAGATCCCTTGGACCGCCGCTCCGGACGGCTCCATCGAGCAAGCCAGTCCTCTGTGGCTGGCGCTCACGGGCATGTCGCCCGAGGAGGTGCGCGGGGATGGCTGGGCAAAGGCGGTGCACCCCGACGACCTCGCCATGACGCTGGAGCGCTGGGCGGCGGCCCGGGCGAGCGGCGCGCCGTTTGAGGTGGAACACCGTATCCTGTCGCGCGATGCCGGCTACCGCTGGTTTCGGACCCGCGCCGTTGCCAAGCGCGATACGGCATGGGGTGTCCTGCGCTGGTACGGCACGTTGGAGGACGTCCACGAGCGACGGCAGATGATCACCGCCTTGCAGACGAGCGAACGACGGCTTCGTTTCGCGTTGGAGGTGGGCAGACTGGGGGCGTGGGAATACGATGTGGCCAGCGGCCGCATTGCCGCTTCGGATCTCTGCGCACAGTGTTTCGGCCTGCAGAGCGGCAGCGAGCTTGCGCATTACGACACGGTTCGCGCGGCCACGCACGAGGCCGACCGCGCGATGCTCGACGGCCAGAAGGATATGGTGCTGAGCACCGGACGGCCGCTCGACGTCGAGTTCCGGGTCGTTTGGCCCGACGGCAGCACACGCTGGGTGCGGGTGACCGGACGGCTGCTGGCCGATGACGGCGAGATGCCCAAGCAGGGATTCGGCCTGGTCGTCGACGTCACCGAGCAACTTCGCGAGCGGTTGGAACGGGAGCGCGCCGAGGCCAGGCTGGTGCACCTCGCCTACCACGACGCGCTCACCGACCTGGCAAACCGCCGCCTGTGGGACGACCGGCTGAGCCAGGCCCTCGAACACGCGACACCCCAGGCGTTGCTGGCCGTACTCCTGGTCGATCTCGACCAATTCGAGGCCACCAACCTTCAATTCGGCCGCCATCTGGGCGACAAGGTCCTGCAACACGCGGCGGCGCGCCTCCGTGAGTGCGCGAGCTCGTCCGATACGGTGGCCCGGCACAGCGGCGACGAGTTTGCCGTGATGCAGGTGGGCATAGCCGGTGCGGCACAGGCCGAAAGCCTGGCGCGCCGTCTTCTGCATGGGCTGGCATTGCCGGTCACACTCGACGGTCATGCGGTGATGCTGGGCGCCAGCATCGGCATCGCACTCGCCCCAACGGATGCAGCCGGGCCGGAACAGCTTCAACGCAACGCCAAGGCAGCGCTGGATCGTGCCAAGACCGAGGGGCGAAACCGCTTCTGCTTCTTCCAAGCCGAAATGGACGCGCAGGCGCAGGCCCGCGAAGCGCTGAAGCCGGGATTGCGGGACGCGGTAGACCGCCATGAACTGCGGCTAGCCTACCAGCCGATCGTCGACCTGCAGACCGGGCGCATCGCCGCCTTCGAGGCGCTGCTGCGCTGGCAACACCCGCGGCGAGGCCTGTTGCTGCCCGGCGCGTTCATCCCGGTAGCGGAGGAAACGGGCTGGGTGGACGCGTTCGGGCGCTGGGCGCTGCGTCAGGCCTGCCTGCAGGCCATGGCCTGGCCAGACGGAATGCGGGTTGCCGTCAACCTCTCGGTGCTGCAATTCGGCCGCGGCATGCTGGAGAGCGACGTCGTTTCGGCGCTGGCGGAATCGGGACTGCCGGCGGACCGGCTGGAGCTGGAGCTGACCGAAACTTTGCTGCTGCGCGCGACCGAGGCGAACAAGGCCACGCTGGCCCGATTGCGGCAGATGGGCGTCCACCTGGCGCTCGACGATTTCGGGACAGGTTTTTCGTCACTCGCCTATCTGCGGCGGTTTCCGTTCGACAAAATCAAGATCGACAAATCGCTGGTCAGCGACCTGCCGGACGGCGACGGCGGGGATGCCATCGTCGGGGCCATCGTGGGCCTTAGCCGAAGCTTGAACATTCCGGTCACGGCCGAGGGCGTCGAGCGGCCGGAACAGCTGACCTTTCTAAGAGACACGGGATGCGCCCGCGCCCAGGGCTACCTGTTCAGTCCACCGGTCACGGCAGAGCTCATCGGCGGACTCCTGGACCGTTCCTGGCCGCGCTGACTCAAGCCTGCGCGAGCCGGCCGGCTTGACGCGGAGGCTGACAGAGTGCCGGCTCGACCTAAATAGGGCTGACACTCGCACAAGGCCACGATTCGATGGACATGCAAGGCTTGCTGCTCGCTGCTGACCAGATAGAGGCGACACCGTTCCATATACCGGGTGCGTCGGGCACCTTTCTGATCCAGATCCTCAACGAGGCCCAGGATCATGGCGTCGTCACCTCCATCGTGCACCTGCCCGCCGGTGGCCGCATTCCGGCCCACCGCCATCGGGCCGGCGCGGAGATGCATTTCATACTGGAAGGCGACCTGATCGAGGCGGGACGGCCGATGAACCAGGGCGGGTTCCTGACCCATGCGGCCGGCCAAGTGCACGGCCCGCACGAAAGCAAGGGGGGCGCGCGCGTGCTGACCGTTCAGCAATGGCAATCCAAGGATGGATCTTTCGACTTCGAGCCGGCCTAGCCGTCGGGAGCGGGGCGCCCCCGCCCTGTCCCTCGAACGCTAGTTCAACCGTTCTAGGCGCATTCGGGATGCTATCTCGCTTACAACCTGCAACGATGACGAGTGTTCCCGCCTCGGTTTCAGATTCGGCCAAAACACCGAGGCTACTGAAAACACGACGGTAATCGCCGCTACTCCCCCGAAAACGGTATCGGCCACAGTATCGTCCCTGTCATCACCCTAGACAATCTAAGGTTGTATCCGTTATGGATCACAAACTTGTGATTGTCAATCGATGGATCATGATCCGTCACGCGGGCAGGGCGCGCATGACCTCGTAATCCGACAGTCGGAGTCTGGCCGTGTGCATTTTGTAGGCTTCGACTGAGCCCGACCAGTTGTTGGTAATCAGGTTGTCGGCGGTCTTGTACCAGGACAGACAATTGCCCGCCCAGGCCGTGCCCTGCAATTCGGCTTGCAGCACTTCGTTGAACGTCGTCAACGACCCCGGCTTGACGTCCAGCGCGGCTGCCTGCTCGCCGATCGTGCCGAGAGCCTGCAAGACGTACTCGTACTGGCATTCCAGCATCAGCAGGATGGAATTGTGGCCAAGGTTCGTGTTGGGCCCGTACAGCATGAACAGGTTCGGAAAGCCCGACACGTTCATGCCGAGGTAGGCCCGTGGCACGCTGCGCCACACCTCCCGCAGCGAGCACCCCTGGCGCCCGGTGATGTCGCCGGTGCCCAAGAACTGCAGCGTATCGAAACCGGTGCCGTACACGATCACCTCGGCCTCGTGCAGCACGCCGTCCGCAGTGCGTATGCCGGTCCTCTCCACCCTGTCCACCCGCTCGGTCACCAGCGTCACGTGCGGCAGGCTCATGGCCGGCAGGTAGTCGTCCGAAATGATCAGCCGCTTGCAGCCGAGCGGGTAGGTGGGCCACAGCCGCTCGCGCAGCACAGGGTCGGCTACCTGCGCCTCCAGATGCGCCCGCGCGACGGCGGCGAACTCGGCGGCGGCCGGCGAGCCGGGATTGAAGGCGGCGAACCAGCCCTCGTGCTCCAGGTAGAAGGCGGCACGGCTTTCCGCCCGGATGGATTGTTGCCGGAACGTCTCCCGCTCGTCTTCGTCGTAGGCGCGGTCGAGACGCGGGATGATGTAGTTCGGCGAGCGCTGAAACACACTCAACCGGCCGGCTGCGGCCGCCAGTCCCGGGATGAATTGCGCCGCGCTCGGCCCGTTGCCGATGCTGGCCACGCGGCGGCCCTCCAGCGCCACGTCATGCTGCCAGCGGGCGGAATGGAACCACTCGCCGCCGAAATCCGCCACGCCCGGGATGTTCTGCGTCGAGGGCCGGTTCAGCTGTCCCCACGCGGTAACCAGGGTGGTCGCGGTCAGCAAGCCACCGTCGTGCAGGTCGAGATGCCACAGCAGCGCGGCCTCGTCCCAGCGTGCGGCCACCATCTCGGTTTCGAGGCGTATGTGACGCGACAGGTCGTGCCGCGACACCATCGCCTCGATGTTGGCGAGGATTTCAGCCTGCAGAGGGTAGATGCGCGTCCAGTCCGGCTGCTCGTCAAACGAAAACCAATACAGATGCGATTGGATGTCGCAGGCGGCTCCCGGATAGGTGTTGTCGCGCCATGTGCCGCCGACCCGGCCGGACTTCTCCAAGATAACGAAGGAATGGTGTCCGGTCTGTTTGAGGCGTATGCCCAGACCAAGGCCGCCGAAGCCCGCGCCGATGATCGCCACGTCGAAATGGTCGCCCACATCCTCCTCCTCGCAGCAGGCCGCTCGCCGTTTTGTTTCGCAGTTCACCACCAATCTCCGTGTTTGGCCACCTCGGCGACGAGGCGAGCCGACACCACTTGACCGAACCGTTCAGTCAGCTAGGGTGCCGTCGTAATCCAACGAGGCAGTCGTGGACGAACAGACCCATCCGGCCCTGCTGAACGCGTATGGAGAGCAAACATCGCCAGCACCACGGACGCGGCGCTGGCCCAGGCTGCTGGCGGCCGGGCTGGTCGTGGTTCTGGTCGCGGGCGGCGGCGTCGCCTTCTGGCTGGACGCACGTCACTACCAGGATAGCGACGACGCTTTCATCGACGCCCATATCTCCCAAGTCTCGGCCCAGACCAGCGGACGGGTGATCCATCTGCTGATCGACGACAACCAGACTGTCCATGCCGGGCAGGAGCTGTTGACCATCGACCCGCGCGACTCCCAGGTCCGGCTCGATCAGATGACCGCCCAGCGCGAACAGGCCGCAGCCCAGCTCGAACAGGCGCGCGCCACCCTGCCCATACGACAGGCCGACCTGGATCAAGCAACCGCGAACATCCGCGCAAGCCAAGCCGACCGCACGCAAAGCCAGCGCGACCTGGCGCGCTACACCGCGATCAACCCGCGCGCCATCACCGCGCAGCTGATCGACCAGGCACGCGCCAGCAACAGCAGCACGCAGGCCAGGTTGGAGGCGGCACGTCATGCCGAGGCGGGCATGCGCGCCCAGCTCGCCGCCGCCCGCACCCAGGTGGACGCCGCCGCCGCCGCCCTGCGCATGGCCGACAGCAACGTGGACAACGCGCGCCTGCAGCTGAGCTACACCCACGTGCTGGCACCCGCCGACGGCCGCGTGGCACGGCGCACCGTGGAGGTCGGCAACTACGTCAACCAGGGCCAGTCGCTGCTGGCCGTGGTGCAGCCGCAATGCTGGGTGACCGCGAACCTCAAGGAGAGCCAGCTTACCCGGCTGCGGCCAGGCCAGCCGGTCCGCGTCACGGTGGATGCCTTCGCCGACCACCCTCTGGCCGGCCATGTTGACAGCCTGCAGAGCGGCACCGGATCGGTGTTCAGCAGCCTGCCGGCCGAGAACGCCACCGGCAACTACGTCAAGATCGTCCAGCGCCTGCCCGTCAAGATCGTCTTCGACGACCGGGACGCCTGCACCAAGGTTGCGCTGGCGCCCGGCATGTCGGTCGAGCCGCGGATCACGGTGCGTTAGCATGCCGCCTCCTGGCGACGACCTGCCCTATTCGGCGGCGGGCGACCGCAGCCCCTGGCTGATCGCCGTCGTGGTCTCGATCGCGACCTTCATGGAGGTGCTCGACACCACGATCGCCAACGTGTCGCTGCGCCACATCGCCGGCAGCCTGGCGGCCAGCCAGGACGAGAGCACCTACATCATCACCAGCTACCTGGTCAGCAACGCCATCGTGGTGCCGATCAGCGGCTGGCTGTCCAACGTGATCGGCCGCAAGCGATTCTACATGATCTGCGTGGCGCTGTTCACCATCAGCTCGCTGCTATGCGCCACCGCCAGCTCGCTGCCGGAAATCCTGTTGTGGCGGGTGATGCAGGGGATGGGCGGCGGCGGGCTGGCGCCGGTCGAGCAATCCATCTTCGCCGACAGCTTCCCCACGCGCCAGCGCGCGGCTTCGTTCGCGCTCTACGGGCTGACCGTGGTGCTGGCGCCGGCGATCGGACCGGTGCTGGGCGGCTACCTGACCGACGCGCTTTCGTGGCATTGGGTGTTCCTGATCAACCTGCCGTTCGGCTGCCTGTCGCTGGCGCTCGTGTGGCTGTTCGTGGTCGATTCGCCGGCGACCCGGGAAAAGCGGCGCCGGCTTCTGGCCGACGGCCTGCGCGTGGACTACGTGGGCTTCTTCCTCGTGGCGCTTGGCTTCGGCACGCTGCAGCTCGTGCTCGACCGGTTCGAACGCGAGGGCGGCTGGGGCACGCCGTTCGTCAATTTCTACGGCTCGCTCTGCGTGGTGGCCTTGGCGGTGCTGATGGTCTGGGAATGGAACCACAAGCAGCCGGTGATGGACATAAGGCTGCTGCGCATCCCCTCCTTCGCCATCAGCCTGGTTCTGATGTTCGCGCTGGGCTTCGTGCTGATCTCCACCACCCAGCTGCTGCCACAGATGGCGCAGGAGCTGATGGGCTACGACGCGACCACCTCCGGCCTGACGTTGGGGGCGGCCGGTGTAACCACCATCGTGCTTATGCCGCTCTCCGGCATCGTCACCGGCAAGCTCGTGCAGGCCAAATACCTCACCGCGCTGGCCTTCGCCGGCACCGCGTTCTCGATGTGGTATGCCTCGCAACTCGACCAGACGGTCGGGTTCTGGGACATCTCGCGCACCCGGATGCTGCAGGCGATGTGGCTGCCGTTCCTGTTCATCCCGATCAACTCGGTGGCGCTGGTAGGCGTGCCGCCGGACCGAAACAACGAGGCGTCCGCACTGATCAACCTGATGCGCAACCTGGGCGGCAGCGTCGGCATCAGCTACACGACCACGCTGCTGGCCTATCGCGAGCAATTCCATCATGCCCGCATGGCAGAGCACGTCACACCGTATGCCGGGTATGGGGCAGGCGTCGATCTGGGCGCGATCAGCCGGGCATTGCAGGAGCAGGCGGCGACACTCAGCTACCTCGACATATTTTGGGCCCTGATGGTGATCTCGCTGGTCGCCGTTCCGTTGGCGCTCTGCCTGCCGCGGATGGCCAATGGGGCGGCTGCGGCGCATTGACGGTGCCCTGCCTGCGGTTGACCGGACCCGGAAGAGGACTAGAAGCGCGCGATGGCGATTCTGAGACCGGCATGAGACGGGTAGGCGGCGCGCCATCGCGCCCATCGACGCCATGAGCCCGGACGGTCTCGGCGACCAGCCCGCCAGCCTGCCGCGCGCCTCGCTGATGATGGACCTGCGGCCCTGCTACGAAGGCTTTGCCGGCATTCCGCAAGAAGTCCGCCTGCTGTTTGCGATGTTTTCCGGCCTGGGGCTGCGACGGTTGGGAGGCCTGGCCTCCGGCGTGCACTTCACCTCGCGCCGCCGCCGGGTGTCCACGCCGCTGGAGCGCGTCTTCGAACAGACCAAGGCGTTGATCGCACAGGACACCAAACGCATCCACTGGCCGTTCGTGCTGGACAAGGTTTTGCCGTCCAAGCTGCGGGGCAGGCTTTTCAAGCCCTATCTTCCTCTCAGCGAGATGTTTCGTTCCGAGCGGCTGGACCTGCAGATCGATCCCGTCGTGTTCGAGGATTACCTGTGGACCAAGCTGTTCGACCGCACGCTGCCGCCCGAGGACAGGCACATCGTGCAGCGCGCCGAATACTACGCCACCGAGCTCGGCCACGAATACGCGCGCTCGATGAGCCTGCTGCCCCGCGCGTTCCAGCGTCGAGTCAACACCAGCGGCTGGGACATCTTCTTCTGCTGCACCGTCTCACCCTACCGGGTCGCCCCGGGCACCTCGCTGGTGGTGCGCTACTACGACGCCCTGCCCATCCTGAGCCCGCACACCGTGGGCGAGCCATGGCTGCACGCGATGGGGCACGTTCGCATGCTGGAGCGCAACATGCGCGACGGCGCCACCTTCTATTGCGATTCCGAGCCGGTGCGTACTGACCTGCTGACGTTGTTCCCCGCCGCCGAAGCCAGGGTGCACACGATCCCGGTGACCGTCGCACCCGAGTACCGGCCGGATGTGAAGGCCGACCCCGATCTGCGTACGATCCTGCAACGACGCAGAAGCCCGGCGACGGAGACCAAGCCGCAACCGCGGAAGCTGCCGGCCAAACTGCCGAAGCTGTTCATCGCGGTCTCCACGCTCGAACCGCGAAAGAATTACCTGAAGCTGTTCCGCGCGTTCGAGATCGCGCGCGGCATGACGCCCGAGCCGATCCAGCTTGTCGTCGTCGCAAATCCGGGCTGGCGGTCCGAGGCTGAGTTGCGGGAGCTCAAGGCGCTGGTCGGCGAGGGCACCTTCCACCTGAGCGGCGTGCCGCTGCCCGAATTGCGGGTGTTGTACTCCATGGCGCACTGCGTCGTCGCACCCAGCCGGGCGGAAGGGTTCGACTACTCGGGCGTGGAGGGCATGGCCTGCGGCACACCGGTAATCGCGTCCGACATCCCGGTTCACCGCTGGGTGTACGGCGATGCGGCCGAGTATTTCGACCCTTACGACGAACGGCAGCTGGGCGAGGTGATGGCGCGGTTTGCCGAGCTGCCGCGCGGTGAAGGCCACCTTGCAGCGCTGCGCGACCGCGGCTTGCGCCAGGCGGTGCTGTATCGCCCCGAAACGCTGGCTCCGCACTGGCATGCCGCCATCGAACGCCTGATGGCCCGTCGACCGGCCATGGCCGACGCTTGACGACCTACGCCATGGGCTCGGCCACGATGTCGATATGGTCGCTGCCGCAGGCCGCGTAGGCCTGCATGACCGCGCCGACGTCATGGCCGGCTGCGTCCAGCCCGCCATCCGCACGCAGTACGGAGAGCCCGTAGCCCAGGCCGATGAGCCAGTTGAGGTAGCCAGGACCGTCGATCCCCGAGATGCCCGGCATGAGCCCGGGGCTGAACTCCGAGATGATGATCGGCCGGTTGGCGCGGATGGCGGCCTCGCAGCCGAGCAAGGCCGGATACTCGGCGCCCTCGACGTCGATCTTGATGAGGTCGAGCGGCCGGCCAACCGGCAACACCCCGTCGATGCGCAAGGCCGGCACGGTCTCGGCGCCGAGCAGGCTAGCCACGTCGTCCGGCAGGCCGGCCGTCGTGCCGTTCGAGTAGGAGCTGTTGAGCACAAGCAGGCCATGGCTGCTGCCGGCCGCCACTTGCAAGACGCTGAGCTGATCGAAGCCGTTGATCCGCCGGCTTGCCTCCAGCAGGCGCACGTTGCGCGGATTGGGTTCGATGGCCAGCACCGTGCCGGCCGGCCCCACCAGGCTTGCCGCCAGCAACGCGAAGAACCCGATGTTGGCGCCCAGATCCAGCACGCCCATGCCCGGCCGCAGGACGCGGCGGAACTGCGCGCACACTTCGGGCTCGTAGACGCCCTGCCGGACCGACCTGCCGACGGAGGCGTCGTCGTCCGAGCTGAAGATTCGAAAGCCTGCGAACTCGCTCAGCACCGGGGGCTTGCCGGCAGGGTCTGCATCGCTGTTCACCCGCGCATATTCCAGGCTGCCGGTGAAGCTGCGAACGAGGCCGCGCAGGTTCTCGCCGTCGCGCATGGCATGGCCGCGCCACTCCTCGGGATACGGGTATCGCCCGAGCAGCAGCCGGAAGCAGTAGAACACGTCCTTCGCCGTCGCGACGGAGCTGAACGGCACCGTGTATCCGTTCGCGCCCGACTGGCTTGAATCCGGAACGTCCATGCCCACTCCACATCGCGTTCAAGGCCGTAGCCGGCCGTTCGGCACGGCAATGGACAATCGCCGGACCACCAATTAAGGCTCGGCCCTTCCGTACCACGCTGCACTGCTCACACGCCGTGCCACGGCGGTCAAGTTGGACGGTCGGCTTGCAATGACATTCGTCTCTTACGCGCAGAATTTCGAGGACGTGCTGTTGTGGCGCGCCTTCCACGCCGTGGCGGACGGCTTCTACGTCGACGTCGGCGCTGCTCATCCCGATGTCGATTCCATCACCCGCGCCTTCTACGATCGCGGCTGGCGCGGCATCAATGTCGAGCCTGTGCCCGAGTTCTACACACGGCTGAAAGCCGCACGCCCGCGCGACATCAACCTGCGCGTGGCGGTGGGCGAGGCCGCATCGAACGGCACGGTCTATGTGATTGCCGGCACCGGCCTCTCCACCACCGATGCGGCGCTGGCCGAGCGTCACCGTGCCGACCGCTTCGATGTAAGCGCGCAGGATGTGCCGGTGACGACGCTGGCCGCGATCTGCCGCGAGCACGCACCGCAAACCGTGCATTTCCTGAAGATCGATGTGGAGGGCGCCGAACGTGCCGTCCTGTCGGGCGCGGACTTCACTACGTTCCGACCGCAGATCGTTCTGGTTGAAGCGACCGAGCCTGGGACCACGGTGCAAAACCACCAGGAATGGGAGCCGCTGCTGCTGGACGCAGGCTACCGGTTCGTATGGTTCGACGGCCTGAACCGCTTCTACGTGGCGGAGGAACATGCAGCACTGGCACGACACTTTGCTGTCCCAGTCAACGTCTTCGACGACGTCCTGCGCGCCGCCGATACCGAGTGGGCGCGCCGCATCACCCATGCGGAAGACCAGGCGGGCCATGCGGAGTTCCGGCTGAGCAACATGGCGTTGCAGGCCGCCGACCTGCTCGAGCGCGGCATGATCGCCGAAGCGACGGTGACGATCGCCGAAGGCCGTGCGCGCGAGGCGCAGGAGCTGGCCCATAGCACCGCGATGACGGCCCACGCGGCCGAACAGCGCGCGCACCAGGCCAGCCTGCGGGCGAACGCTGCCGACCACAATGCGTTCGACGCGAAGCTGCACGCCAAGGATGAGGCTAGGCGGGCGCAGGCCGCCGAACAGCGCGCAGCCGGGGCCGAGCAGCGCGCGGCCGCCGCCGAACAGCGCGCGGCCGCCGCCGAGCAGCACGCAGCCGAGACCGCGGCGCATGCGGCCGCCCACTCGCGGCGTCTGCACGCGGCGCTCAAGCGCGCGCAGGACGAAGAGGCCTGGATACGCACGAGCACCTCATGGAAGGTCACGGCACCGCTGCGCGGGGCGATGCAGACGGCCCGCGGGCTGGCCGGCCGGCGCAGGGCGGCAGCGAGCCCGGCGGCACCTGTTGCGCCGCCGCCGCTGGCCCTGCCCGAGCCGGTCGTGGTGGCGCCCGCCGAGGCCGGCACGAGTCAACGCGACGCCGGCCCTAAGCCGCCGAACGACGCCGGACGCCTGCGTGCGGTGCACCAGTTTCATTCCGGGTCGGCAGTAGGCGACGCGATCACCAACGCGCTGGTCATGATACGCGGGCAGCTGCGCGCGATGGGCTACCGCAGCGACATCTACGTGGAGCACCGCGACCCCTTGCTGGCGGGCGAGCTGCACCTGCTGGCCGAGCTGCCGCCACGCGACGACTACGTGCTGATCCTGCACCACTCCATGGGCTTCGACGCCTACGAGCACGTCCTGGGGCTGCCCGCGCCGAAAGTCCTGATGTACCACAACATCACCCCGCCCGCGCTGTTCGAGGGCCACCCGCACATCCAGCACTATGCCCGGCTTGGCCGCCACCAGCTCGCCGGCCTGCGCGGGCGTGTCTCGTCCGCCCTGGCCGACAGCGAATACAACGCGGTGGAGTTGCGGCGGCTAGGCTTCGAAGATGCCGCAGCCTGCACGCTGCTGTTCGACCTGCACGCGATGCGCAGCTTGGTCCGCCCGCGGCCGGAGCCGCGGCAGGGCAAGCCGTTCACCATCCTGTTCGTCGGCCGCATCGTCGCCTCCAAGGGGCAGCTCGACCTGGTCGAAGCGTTCGCCCGGTTCCGGCAGCTTCATCCCGCGGCATCGCGTCTCGTCCTGGTGGGCCGCCACGACGGTCCCGGCGAAGCCTATGCGGCTGCCATCCGGGCGCGGGTCGGCACGCTCGGCCTGGAGTCGTCCGTTGTTCTGACCGGGCTGGTCAGCGACGAGGAGCGCGACGAACACTACCGGCAAGCCGACCTCTACGTGTCGTTGAGCCACCACGAAGGGTTCGGCGTGCCGCTCGTGGAAGCCACGATCCAGGGCCTGCCCGTGCTGGCCTGGCCGGCCGGCGCGGTCGGCTACACGCTGGATGCGGAGGCAGGCCTCCTGCAAAGCCGCGTCGCACAGCACGTGGCCGAGCGGCTTGCTGCGCTGGCCGCCGACCCTGCCGCTCGCGCCGGGCTGGCCCAGGCGCAATCGGCCGCCATCGACCGTTTCGAGAGCGGGCTGCAGCTGACGACGTTGAACCGGGCCTTGGCGCGGGCAGGGGCTGCGGCGCCTGGCGATCCAGCCGTCGCAGCCGTGCTCGCGGACAACATGCGTTTTACCGTCGCCGGCCACGTCAACAAGACCTACAGCCTTGCCGCCATCAACCGCACGCTGGCCCGCGCGCTGGAGGCCGCGCGGCCCGGCCATGTGCGCGTGGATGCGGTGGAGGGCGCGCCGACCGAGGCACTGGACGACGTGCCGCCGGACGAACGCCACGCCATCGCAGCCCTGGCTGCCCGGCTGCCGCACGAGACGGGTCCGGTGGTGGTCATCAGCCAGCACTATCCGATCTACGTGCCGCAGGACGGCGGAGACGCGCTGCTCGCCTATGTGTTCTGGGAGGAGTCGCGGCTGCCGCCATCCATGGTGGAGACGTTGAACCGCTTTCAGGCCGTGTTGGCGCCGAGCCGGTTCGTGGCCAAGGCGCTGCAGGATTCCGGCGTGTCGGTTCCGGTGCGCGTGGTGGGTTTCGCGCCCGAACTCGCAGGCTTCGCGGCGCTGCCCGACCCGCAGGAGGCCGGCGACCGGCCGTTCACCTTCCTGCACGTGTCCTCGGCCTTTCCGCGCAAGGGCGTGGACGTGCTGCTGGCCGCCTATGCGCAGGCCTTCCGCGATAGCGATCCCGTCCGTCTGGTCGTCAAGACGTTCCCCAACCCGCACAACGACGCTTCTGCCCAGATCGAGGCGCTAAGGGCCGCCGACCCGCACCTGCCGGCGATCGAGCTGATCGACCGCGACCTCGATCCGGCGGGGATGACGGCCCTGTTCGCCGATGCGAACGCCGTCGTGCTGCCCACCCGCGGGGAGGGCTTCAACCTGCCGGCGGCCGAGGCGATGGCCGCGGGCAGGCCCCTGATCGTCACGGGTTTCGGCGGCCACATGGATTTCTGCGATCAGGCGACGGCGCGCCTTGTCGGCTTTCGCCTGGCGCCCTCGGGCAGCCACCTGGCCACGCCGCTATCGCTATGGGCCGAGCCCGACCGCGACGACCTTGCGGCCGCCTTGCGGGACGTGTTCGACGACCCCGCGGCAGCCACGGCGCGTGCCGGGCTGGCGCGCGCCGCCGTCACGCACCACCTTGGTGCCGGCCGGTTCGTGGCACGCATCCAGCACGAAGCGGTCCGGACGCTGCTGCGCCCGCCAACCGCCCTGCCACGCATCTGCGTGGTTTCGAGCTGGGGTGTGCGTTGCGGGGTGGCCGAGTACACGCGGTTCCTGGTCGAGGCGATGCGTGCTGCCGCACCGGGCCTGGACATCGTCATGCTGTCCGACAGTCGAGAGGCCATGCCCGATGCGGGGGCCGGCGTGCGTGTGCGCCCAGCCTGGACGATCGGGGCGCCGGACAGTGTGGAGACGCTGCGCCTGGCCGTCGCCGTGGAAGATCCCGATGTTGTCCTTATCCAGCACCAGCCCGGGCTGCTCGACTGGCCTGTCCTGGCGGCGGCCGTGAGGGCGTTGGCGGCGCCGCACAGGGTCGTGGCCGTCACCTTGCACAACACCGCCAACCTGCTCGATCTGGACGATGCCGCCCGGCACCATGCGCTGTCCGGCTTGCGGCTGGCCGACCGGATCGTCGTGCACACGCTGGCCGATGTGGAGCGCCTGCACGGCCTGGGATTGCTCGCCAACGTAACCCTGATCCCCCAGGGCGCTCCGGAGTCGCTGGCGTCCGAACCCGACCGGCCGCTCGATCGACACGCCCAGATAGTGATTGGAAGCTGCGGATTCCTGCTGCCCGACAAGGGGCTGCCCGCGCTGGTGGAGGCCGCAGGGCTGCTGCAGGCGCGCTGGCCGCGCATCCGGTTGCTTCTGCTCAACGCCGATTACGGCAACGGCCTGTCGCAGGTCGAGGCCGAACGGATACGCACGGCCGCGCAGGCGGCCGGGCTGGACGGCGCCGTCGAACTGGTCACCGACTTCCTGCCGCTGGAGGCGGCACGCCGGCGCCTGGCCGATTGCGACGTAGTCGTGCTGCCGTACCCGCGCTCCAAGGAGGGTTCGAGCGCCGCACTGCGCATGGCGCTCAGTTCGGGACGATGCGTGGCCGTGACGCCGATCGGCCTGTTCGACGATGCCGACGACGCCGTCTATCGCCTGCCGGGGACCGAAGCCGCTGCGATCGCCGATGGGCTTGCTGAACTGCTGACCGATACCGATCTCCGTGGCAGGATCCGACTGGCGGCCAAAAGTTGGGGCGGGGAGCGCGGCTGGGCGGCGATCGGTGCTCGCACCCTGGGGTTGCTGAAGGGTCTGATCGCGTCTCGGCCCAGCGACGAAGACGATGCGGCGCGAGGCCGCTCGGCGGGCGGGTAGAGAGCGCGACGCTAAACGGTGTATATCAGCCCGCTCACGCCGTTGGGAAAGAAGCCGCCGCCAGTGGCCGGCATGGAGCCGCCCGCGTTGATCGTGGTGCCGTAGGCGATCGCCAGCACCTGGGTGAAAGACCGTCGGAACGCCTGTCCGTTCACGTCGTTGTTGGTGAAGTT
>CAXUHU010000049.1:0-918 GCA_964250925.1 uncultured Acetobacteraceae bacterium | reverse complement strand
CGTCCGGGCCTACGGCGATGACCTCGTTGGCCAGCTTCGACCGCCATGCCGCGATTGCGTTCGTCGCGATGCCGCCGCCGACGGCCGAGAGACGCTGCCGGATCATGCCAGCCTGGTAGGACTCCACGGCCAGGATGCTCGCGACGTAGGCGAGGTTGGCCTTGCTGGAGATCAGGCTTGCGGCCCCGCACAGCGCGGTGACGCAAACATCTTCCAGCACGTAGGCGCCAAGGAGGAAATCCACCTCGCTCGCGAACGGGCTGAACGTCTGACCGGGAGCGATCAGTCCGACCGCCACCGCAAGGTTCGTCCAGCTCAGGTCCAGATCGATGGCAGGCTCGGCGATGACGGCGTTGCCCAACACCTCACGAAGTGCCGCCACGTGGGCATACTCGTCGACGGCAAGCTGTTCGGCAAACGCGGCTATCGCCTGGTTGTCGAACGGCACCAGGGTGGCGGGCGGTAGGGCGAGGCCCCCGCTTGTCTGCCCCTTGCCGCTGGTGGTCAATGCCGCCGGCAACGGCCGATGGCCGAGCGCCGCAAGGTAGAACTCGGCCCCAAGATACTCGAAATTCAAGATGAAGTTGAGGATGTCGTCGTCCGCATGAGCGCTCGCAATCTGCCTCTGCGCCTGCGCCGGCAACGCGCCGCCTGCGACAGCAGCGCCGATACCGACCAATCCTGCGCCCGAATTGCACAGAAAAGCGCGCCTTTTGGCGCCCTGCTCCAAAATCGATTTATGTAGATCGTCCGACATCGAGCATCTTCCTGTATCCGTCACTCAATCGATGTCGTTCGGCAAGGCTGCCCATGACTTTTCTTGTGCGACACAATTGTTTGTTGCGAGATCTGCCGTCGGCTCTCGACGCTGGACTACCGTAGAACGAAAAACGGCGCAGCCGAGGCTGCGCCGTTTTT
>CAXUHU010000048.1:0-24034 GCA_964250925.1 uncultured Acetobacteraceae bacterium | reverse complement strand
GCCCCACACATACCCATGTCAACTCAATGACACAGGTTTTGTGCGCCAAATTGGAGCGTCGTGAACGCCTATCGTCAGCCCGTTGACGCGAACCGATAGCAGCCGCACATGCGTGCGATGACCGCGCCCTTCGTGGACCCGCCAGAACCCACCCCGCAGCTTGCCATCGCGGCGATACGTGAGGAGCTGGAGGTTTTTGACGATTGGATGGACCGCTACCAGTTCATCATAGAGCTCGGTCGCAAACTGCCGCCTTTCCCGCGCGAGTGGGCCAACGACGATCATCGTGTGCCGGGATGCCAAAGCCAAGTTTGGATGCAGGCGGAACAGAAAGACGGGCGGTTGTTCCTGGCCGGCTCCTCAGACGCTGCGATCGTGTCCGGTTTAGTCGCCTTGCTTCTTAGAGTTTATTCGGGACGGACCCATCGAGAGATTGCGGAGACTGACCCTGTGTTTCTCAAGGATCTTGGCCTTATCGCCGCCCTGTCCAGCAATCGAGGTAACGGGGTGGCCAGCATGGCGCAGGCCATTCGCCAGGCGGCGACGTCAATTAAGCCGAGCTGACGTAGGCGGCTGCACCGCGGTGGGCGGGATGACGGATGCCGCGACGCCGCCGGCAATGGGCTCCGCTACGGCCTTTGGCGACGTGCTGCTCGCATGTTGCAAGGCGGCCAGGAAATTGCGGCCCCAGCCTGCTGGTGTCGCTTGTTCGATGGCCTGCCAAGACGAACGCCAGCGTTCCTGACGCTCGGCAAGAGGCATAACCAAGGCTTGATCCAATGCCTCGGCCAGTTCGTCCGGGTCGTGTGGGTTGACGAGGATCGACGAGCTAAGCTGATGCGAGGCGCCGGCAAAGCGGCTAAGCACGAGTACGCCGGGATCGGCTGGGTTTTGCGCCGCTACAAATTCTTTGGCGACTAAGTTCATGCCGTCTCGCAGCGGCGTGACTAGCCCTACGCGTGCCTCCCGCATGTAGCCCGCGATGGTGGCACGGCTTCCGCCACGCGCAATAATTCGCGCCGGCGTCCACTCGGGTTCGCCACATTCGCTGTTTAAGGCTCCAGCCTCTGCGTCGACCGCCAAACGCAAATCCTTATAGGCGCTTACGGCTTGGCGGGATTGCGCAGCGATCTGAAGTAAGGTGACGTTGTAGCGCCAGTCCGGTCTTGTCTCGAGCAGGCGACGATAGCCGGTCAGGCGCTGTATAAGTCCCTTGGTAGGATCAAGACGGTCAATCCCCAAAATGAGTGACTGGCCTTGAAGACTTTGGCGCAGCCGCTCCGTGGCACCGGATCGCCACTCTGCCTCGGCCTGCACGGCAAACCCATGCGCCTCAATCTCGACGGGAAATACGCCGAGCCGTACGCGCCGGCTGCCAAGTTGAAGGCCACCCGTGGAAAGGCGCGTGGCGCCTGCCAAGCGACTTGCGGCTGCCACAAAATTGTCCATATCGTTGGACGTTTGAAAGCCGAGAAGATCGGCAGAGAGCAAATCACGAATCAGACTTCCGGCTTCTGGTACGCTGGCAAGCATGTCTGGCGTTGGAAACGGCACATGCAAGAAGAAGCCAATCGGAGAGTTCACCCCGCGAGCCCGCAAGAGCGCCGGCATCGCCATTAGGTGATAATCGTGAACCCAGATCAAGTCGGTTGAACGTAGGAGCGGAACCAGCGAGTCGGTCAGGCGCTCGTTCGTTTGATGATAGACTTGGGCACTGCGCCGATCAAAAGACATGTGATCCGGCATGGAATGAAGCAGAGGCCATAAGGTGGCGTTCGAAAAATCGTTGTAGTAGCGATCGTGTTCCTCACGCGTGAGATCCACCGTCGCAAACTGCATGTTACCGACGACCTTCTGGGTTACGCGACGTACATCGTCGCTGACCTCCCCAGACCAGCCGAACCAAAGACCGCCACGCTGGGTCATTAGGCCGTCCAGAGCAACAGCAAGCCCGCCGGCGTTTGCAGCCCCGTCGGCAGGGATCTGAACCCGGTTGGACACGACGACGATGCGGTTCATCAGGCCTCCAGAAGCGCCACCGGCAGGTCTGCCAAAAGATCGTCGAGGCGCAAACGAGCTGCAATCGGCACTGCGTTTGACGTATCACCTCGCAGAATATTCGTCAGGCTGCGGCCTTGATGCGAACGTGGCAGCACTAACTGTGTTCCCGCCCAAAAACTTGGTTGAAGCAATGGCTTATCGACGTCGTTCGCTTTGGCGGACAGGCGAGTGACGACAGAGATCACAAGGGCGTTATCGTCTTCCCGTGCAAACGCAAGTGCGTGATCTTCTGCCGGTCCCTCGATACGAAGCGGGATGTAGCTTCCCTCAAGGAACAAGCTGCTCTTCCGGTCGCGCAGACGCAGCGCTCGGTGCAGGATGGCCTGCTTGATTTGTCCGTTACGCCAGTTGGCCAGCAGTTGCCCTGGCGAGCCGCCGGCTTGCAGCATCGAACGACGTAGGTCGTAATCAACAGGCCTACGGTTGTCCGGATCAACCAAGGAAAAGTCCCATAACTCCGTTCCCTGGTACATGTCGGGGATGCCCGGGGATGTGACTCGTATGATGAGCTGTGCCAGTCCGTTCATCACGCCGTGGGGCGCCAACCGCTGCACAAAATCGTGTATCTCGTGCACGACCCTGGCCGGGCGATCGGTATCGAGCACGGCGGTTAAGAAGTCTTGCGCTGCCTGCTCGTAGGCTTCGTCCGGCACGGCCCAGCCGGAGTGGCGCTTGGCCTCTCGCAGCGATTTCTGCTGCCAGCCCGCTACGCGCTCCCGAAAGCGTGCTAGGCCGTCGCGGTCGTCAGGATGGAGGTCGAGCGGCCAGGCACCAATCAACGTTTGGTACAGCATGACCTCATCCGCAGCGTCCGGCGCCGGCCCGTTCAGATCGCGCTTGAGCGGGGCGTTCAGCCGCATCCAGCGCAGCAACGCCGTCTCCCATTCCTCAGGCACCTCGCTCAGCACAGCCAACCGGGCACGTGCGTCTTCACCGCGCTTGTGATCGTGCGTGGCTGTAGCAAGCAAGGCACGCGGGAAGCGCGTGCGGCGCTGGCGGGCCGTTGCGTGCCAACTGGTCGGCGAGAGCGCAAACTGCGAAGGCTCGGTGCCGACCTCGTTGCGGCTGAGCAGACGGCCATACCGATAGAAACTCGTGTCTTCCACCGATTTTGCAGCCGTTGGCGAAGAGAGCTGTTGAAACCGGACCATCGCACGCAAGCGCTCCGAACGGCGACTGCCAGCCGGCAATTGCCGCAATTGGTCGCCTGACAGCCATTTCGACAGAAGTCCAAGCAGGTGTTGGTCAGTGGCACGCACTGTACGCTGCGCGCCTGCCAGCGCCCACTCCATCGCCTGCCGATCAGCCTCGCTCATGCCGCCGGGCCCCGCATAGATCCGATAGACATGGAAATGTGCGAGCAGTTCCGTAAGCGTACGATGGATAGCTGTCAGCGTGTAGTCGCGCGTGGCCAGGTCGCGGCGGGCAATACGGTGCAGGGCCACCGAGGTCGCGTATAACTCGCTGGCCAGGCTTTCACGCAAGATCTGCCGTCGGGCTGGAATGCTCTCTTGCTCGAAAACACCCGTACGGCCGGTCGTCTGCGTCCAGATCCGGGTTATCGCTTCTTCGCCCGCCGCATCATGAAGCACGGCGGACACGTCGTTCATGAAGTCGTAGCCGGTAGTACCGTCGGTGGACCAGTCGTTGGCGAGCTTCTCGTGCGTGGCTAAAATTTTCTCGATCCAGATCACCGGTTCCTCGGCCACCAAGCCGGCCGGGCGAGCTTTGGACAAACTTTGCAAGCGCCGGCGTAATTTTCGGCAGTAACCGCGCGGCTCCGCCAATCCATCGACATGATCGATACGTAGGCCGTCGATCAGGCCGTCGGCATACAGGCGAAAGATCGTCGCGTGCGTGGCCTCAAATACTGCGGGGCTTTCGACCCGTATGCCAGCGAGCGCGTTCACATCGAAAAAGCGGCGCCAGTTGATTTCGTCCGAGGCAGCGCGCCACCAGGCCAAGCGAAAGTTCTGCCGGTCCAACAATCGGTGCAGATGGTCGCGGCCAAGCTCGGTCGGCGCATTGAAAATGCGCAAAGTCTCGTCGATCGGTTGGGCGTACTCATCCCGTCGTAGCTCCGCTCGCGCTTTGGCCACGGCCTGAAGCATCGCATCGCGCTCCGCCGGAAGATCAGAGAAGGCGCGCGCAGGCGTCTCCAGCAGGCCGCCCTCCGTCAGCAGCACCGAAGTGTAGTCGCGCGGGTTTATTGGAAAACGGTTGCCGAAGTAGTCGACATAAAGCCGGCCGTCAGTGGGATCGAACTTCAGTACAAGCTCGCCGCGCTGCAAGACGGTTCCGTACGCATCGCCCAAGAACGGCGCCAACATGCGGCCGCGGAGAGTAGCGTCCGGCGGATCCCAGTCGATGTCGAAAAACTCGGCGTAGGGGCTTGCCCGTCCCCACTCGAGCACGTCGAGCCACCAAGCATTGTCCGCGCCGCCGACACCCATGTGATTCGGAACGATGTCCAAAATCAAGCCCATATCGTGCTCGCGCAGACGCGACACGAGACGAACCAGCGCAGGTTCGCCTCCGATCTCCGGATTGATTTCGGTGTGATCGACGATGTCGTAGCCGTGGGTCGAGCCAGGACGAGCCTTGAAGATGGGCGACGCGTACAGATGGCTGATGCCGAGCTTCGCAAGGTAAGCAACGAGATCGGTGCCGCTATCGAGCGGGAAGTCCTTGTGGAATTGCAGTCTCGCCGTTGAGGTCAGAGGTTTCAAGTGAGCTTCCTGCCAAACTTAGGACTCGGTATCCGGCTAGTCTCGCCGCCTGGCTTTCGCCAGCTGTCGCAGGCGATGCGTGACCGCGTCGTCGAACGGCTCAGCCGGCAAGCGGCGGCGCCAGTTCGGATGCTCGTCGATGGTCCCGGGAAGATTGGGTTGCTCGACCAAGGCCAGCGCATCCTCGATGGGGAGCATCACGAGTTCGCAGGCGCTGCTGCCGACATGAACGCAGGCCAAATCGGCCAAGCGTTCTCCCTCGTCAGGCGTGGGCATCTCTCCCGCGGCTGCTCCTGACGCTTCCATCGCATCCCACAAGGCAATGCGGTCCCGTGCGCGATGTTCGCGTTGCGTTTGGGCGTTGGCGGATCGTCCAAGCTGTTCCTGCCAATCGAGATCACGCCCACTCCACCAACCTGCAACGGTCGGCAAATCATGCGTGCTGGTCATTGCAGACGCACGTACATCCCAGTGGCTTGGAGCGGTAAATCGGTCTTGCTTATCGCGTTCAAACCACAACACGCGCATGCCATCAATGCCAGCGTCGTGTAGACGTGCCTGGAATCCATCAGGCACGGTGCCCAGGTCTTCAGCGAGGACAATCGCGCTATGGCGGTGGGATTCAAGAGCGATAAGCCGAATGAGATCGGCCTCGGGAAAACCTAGGTAGGCCCCGTCGGCCCCAGTACCGCCCTCCGGTATCACCCAAAGCCGGTTGAGACCCATCGCGTGGTCTATGCGCATGCCGCCAGCGTGCGCCAACGCTGTTTGCAGCATGCCACGGTAAGTCGAAAAACCATTCTGCTTCAGGCCCACAGGGGAGAACGCCGTCAAGCCCCAGTTCTGACCTGACCGCTGCATGAGATCCGGCGGCGCACCGATCGAGAGCCCAAGAAGCGTTTCCTGCTGGTCGCTCCAGCACTGGCTGCCACCGGATTCGGTACCCACTGCCAAGTCGCTGATCAAGCCGATACCCATTCCGGCCTGCCGGCACGCCGTTTGCGCCGCGGCCAGCCCGCGGTCGGCCTCGAACTGCAACCACGCGTGGAACGTCACCTCGTCGGCGTGGGATTCAGCAAATGCTGCGACGGCCTTGCTGGACGGATCGCGAAACTCGGCCGGCCAGTCTCGCCAGTGCCACAGCGCAGAGTCGGTGCTGAAAAAGTGGCCGTGCAACGCTTCGAATAGAGCATGGGCGCTTAGCCGCTGTCCCTGCGCGTTGCGAAACGCTGCGAATTGCGCCTGCCTGCCTGCCTCCGCCTGAGCAGCGCTGAACATTGTGCGAAGAGCACCCAGACGAAAGCGGGCGGCAGCGGGCCAATCGACGAGGTCGAGCGCTTCCAGCGCAGGCTCCTGCACGTCGATGGCGGTATGCAGTATGTTCAACGCGGTGCGGCTGGAAGGTGCATAGGGACTGAAACGATCGGGATCGGCGCTGAATTGTGCGTGAACCGGCGAAATACCAATGGCCTGCGCACCGCGTTCAGCGGCCTGCGTGGCGAACTCGGCCAACGCGGTAAAGTCGCCGATCCCGGCATCGCCACGCCGCCGCAGGGCATAGAGCTGCACCGCAATGCCCCATCCCCTGGAGACACCGGTCGCTTCGGGCACGGTAAAGCACCGGCGAGGCGCTACCGCCACTATGGTGTTCAGCTTGCCCACCTCCAGTCGATGGTAGCCCGGTTCGAGAATGGCTGGGACGCGGCTCCCGCCGGCAGAGTTTTCACTGTAGCCGTCGAAATTGCGACCGTCCTCCAACGTCAGTTTGTAGCGATCTGGCCTTACCGGCAGTTCAACCGGCTCGCCGCGCCAGGCGGTGATGAGTGGGGGCAGGTCATCAACGCTATGAGCCAGGCGATCCATCCCCTGGTGGATCGCCTCTTCGGTGTGCGTCGAGAAGCCGAGCGCCGCCAACACCGCTTGCAAGGTCGGTGGCGCTACGTCGTGCGACTTGCCAAACACGTCTGTCCACGAGGTCGCAATCCCTGCCGCCTGCGCCAGAGCAAGAAGCGACCGATCACTCATTCGGCGCCAGCCAGAAAAGCGATGGTGGTGCAAGCCGGCAAGTAATCCCCCGGGGTGTCGGCAGTGGCAAAGATGACGTGCCCGCCGGGCCTGTTAAAGGCAATGGCCGTGTCGCCAAAATTCGCGGCGAGCGTCAAGGTGGTTCCGTTGCCCAGTTTCCAGCTACCCTGCACCGCCTTCGTGCCAATGGCATTCGCACCGGCGCTGACGCACCCTGGAATTCCAGGAGTCACCATACGTTGCCGAATACTCAGCAGATTTCTGTATAGCTCCAGGCTTGCCTGTGATTGCTCGCCCCGAACAGGCACCGACGCCCGGAAGGTGGACGCAGCGTTCGGGTCGGGGATCAGCGAGCGCTTAGCCTCGTCTTGGAAGGCGGCAAAGTGCGCAAACTCCCGGCGCCTTCCCTCGCGCACCAGCTCTGCCAATTCCTCGCCGTGATCGGTAAAAAACAGGAACGGAGTCGTCGAACCGTATTCCTCGCCCATGAACAGCAGCGGTATTTGCGGTGACAGAAGAAGAAGTGCGATCGCGGCACGTAGTGCCTGCGGGTCGGCAAGCTGCGTCAGGCGTTCGCCCATGGCGCGATTGCCGATCTGGTCGTGGTTTTGCAGACATATGACGAAGGCCGTTGGCGGCAGGTCGGCAGACGGCTCGCCCCTCGGCACCTTGTGATGCGGCGAAATCTCTCCCTGGAACACGAATCCCTCGGCCATCGCACGCGCGAGCTGCTCGGCTGCCGACTGAAAGCTCTCATAGTAGCCCTCGCTCTCCCCCGTCAGCAGCACATGAAGGCAATGGTGCCAGTCATCGGCCCATTGCGCATCGAACAGCGCGGCTTGCGGGCCATGCAGCAGGCTCGATTTGTTGCCCTCATGCTCCAGGACCAGATGCACCGGCCGCTCAGCACCGGCACGTATGCCGGCGGCCAAGTCCGGTAGGAACGAGGCTGGCGAGATAGCATGCACCGCATCGAATCGCAGGCCGTCCACACGGTAGTCGTTCACCCACATCAGCGCGTTGTCGACGAAAAAGCGACGAACCTCTGCTCTGCCGAAATCGATCGCGGCGCCCCAGGGGGTGTGCACACCCTCGTCAAAAAACGGTTTAGCGTAGGCGTGCAAATAGGCCCCATCGGGCCCGAAATGGTTGTACACGACGTCAATGAACACCATCAGCCCGTGGCCATGCGCCGCATCGATAAGCGCGCGCAAGTCATCGGGCGTGCCATACGCGCGGTCAGGAGCGTAGGGAAGCACGCCGTCATAACCCCAATTGTGCCGCCCTGGAAAATCGGCGACGGGCATGAGTTCTATTGCGGTTATCCCAAGCGCCGCCAGTTCCGGCAGGTGGGCGGCAAGGCCGGCAAAACCACCCATGGCCCCGGGGTGGACTTCGTAAATGACCGCTTCGTGCCAGGGGCGATTGCGCCAGCCCGAATTTTTCCATTGATAGCTGGCGGGATCGACGACCAGACTTGCGCCATGCACGTCATCGGCCTGAGCACGCGATGCAGGGTCGGGAACATGCAGCCCGTCGGGAAGCACAAAACGATACTCCGTTCCCGCCGCGGCGTCCGCCTCGGCATGGAACCAGCCGGCCTGGAGTTGCATCGGCTGGGCCGGCCCATCGCCAATTTGCAAGGCCATCGTCTCGACCGAGGGTGCCCAGATGTTGAACGACCATTTCCCCGGGTCGGCGGGGGCGGGCCCGTGTCTGAGCCAAGACGCATCGGGCGATGGCTGTGCAAGCATCTACGCTGCCTTTAGGATCAGGGTGGCGAGCGGCGGCAACGTCAACGACAAGGATGCTTGCTGACCATGGGAGGCGACCGGCCTTGCCTGCACCCCACCGTTATTGCCGACGTTGGAACCGCCATAAATAGCGGCATCGGTGTTGACGACCTCCTGCCAGAGCCCCGCAAGTGGAACGCCAACCCGGTAGTCGTATCGTGGCAAGGGCGTAAAGTTGCACAAAACCAACACGGGATGGTCGGCAGCATCGCCAAAGCGCAAGTAGGCGAACACACTGCAATCGGCATCATCGATGATCACCCAACGAAAGCCGTCCGGCTCACTATCGCGAACATGCAGCGAGGACGTTGCGCGATAAACGGCATTGAGGTCGCAAAGAAGCGTCTGCACGCCCTTGTTCAACGGGTGATCGAGCGAAAACCAGTCGAGCCCGGCATCATGGTTCCACTCGCGCCATTGTGCGACCTCTCCGCCCATGAACAGAAGCTTGCGCCCGGGATGGGTCCACATGAAGCCAAAATAGGCGCGCAGATTGGCAAAACGCTGCCATTCATCGCCCGGCATCTTCTGAATGAGCGACCCTTTGCCATAGACGACTTCGTCGTGGGACAGCGGCAGCACGAAATTCTCAGAAAAGGCATACACAAGACCGAATGTGATCTCGCCGTGGTGATAGCGGCGATAGATCGGCTGCTCTTCCATGTAGTGCAGCGTATCGTGCATCCATCCCATGTTCCATTTGAAGTTGAAACCCAGGCCGCCCTCGCCGACGGGCCGCGACACTTTCGGAAACGCCGTAGATTCTTCTGCAATCAGCACTACACCAGATGTGCGGTCCTCGACCGCGCGCGACAACTCGTGAAAGAATTCAATGACCTCCAGGTTCTCCCGCCCGCCGTACACGTTGGGTATCCACTCGCCGTCGGCCCTGCTGTAGTCGCGATACAGCATTGAAGCGACGGCATCTACGCGTATGCCGTCAACGTGGAAATGCTCGATCCAATAAAGTGCACTGCCGATGAGAAAGGCCCGCACCTCGTTACGCCCATGATTGTAGATGAAGGTGTTCCAGTCGTTGTGGAACCCCTCCCGAGGGTCGCCATGTTCGTAGAGCGGGGTGCCATCAAAACGTGCCAAGCCATGCGCGTCGGTGGGAAAGTGGGCAGGAACCCAGTCCAAAATCACGCCCACGCCCGCCGCGTGACAGCGATCGACGAACCGCGCAAAACCCAGCGGCTCACCGAGCCGAGCGGTAGGAGCAAACTGCGCAAGGGGCTGATAACCCCAAGAGCCGCCGAACGGATGCTCCATGATCGGCATCAGTTCGACATGGGTGAATCCCATCTGCTGAACATAGGGCACGAGCTTATCGGCAAGTTCGTCCCACGTGAAGTCGCCCCGTTCGGAATGCGGCAGCCACGACATCGCATGCACCTCGTACACCGACATTGGTGCGCGCGTGCTCTGGCGTGAGCCGCGACCAGCAATCCACTCCGCGTCCGTCCAGGATGGCTCGGTCGGGTCAGGTACGACGGAGCCGGTCGCGGGCGGGCGCTCGGTTGCCCGTGCGACGGGATCGGCCTTCAACGGCAGAACGGCTCCGTCAGCGCCGACCAGCTCGTATTTGTAGATTGCTCCAGCTGCCACGCGCGGGATGAACAATTCCCATACGCCTGAACCGTGGCGAAGCCGCATGGGATGGCGGCGCCCGTCCCACGCGTTGAAGCTGCCGACGACGGAGACGCGACGCGCATTGGGCGCCCAGACGGCAAAGCGCACGCCTGTCACGCCGTCCATCGCCATGACGTGCGCGCCGAGCACGCTGGCGAAATCCCGGTGCCGCCCTTCGCCCAGAAGATAGATGTCCAGATCGCCCAGCAGCATCGGAAAGCTGTAAGGGTCCTCCACGTCCCTTGCCGCTCCACCACATATGATGTGGAACCGATAAGGGACGGCTGAGGCGACGCAGCCGCTCCAGAACCCTGCGTCATCGACACGCGTTAAATTGCCAAGCTTCAGCCCGGTATCGCGCGCAACGACTTCGACGCTGTCCGCATCGGGAACGAACGCACGGATAGCGGTACCCGAGGCGGTCGGATGCGGACCGAGTACGGCAAAGGGATCGCCGTGACGTGCATGCACCACCGCCTGGATAGCACCCGGATCGGGCTGGTGGTCAGGCATGAGAGTCCTTTCCGGCCGCCAGGCGGGCGGCAACACGGGCGATGCCCGCAAGCGGTATGCCGATCCACGCCGGCCGGTTTGCCGCCTCGTAGCGTATTTCGTAAGCCGCCTTCTCGAGCAGGAACAGGTCCAGCAGTCGAAGTTCGACCGAGGCGGCCACCCAGGGTTCCGAAGCCGCGTGAAGAACCGCGCGATACGACTCCATGAACGCACGGCCGGCGGAGTGGCGGAACTGCTCCACAAGCGCGCTTTGGCGTCCGGCCACCTGATCCGATCCGGGCGTGCGGTCGGCCAACGCACTCGCCGCAGCGTAGTCGAAAGACCGCAGCAGACCCGCGACGTCGCGGAATGGCGAGGATTTGGCGCGGCGTTGCTCCATCGTCTTGGCAGGCTCGCCTTCGAAGTCGATCAGCGTTGCATCGCCCGGCGTCACCAGCACTTGGCCAAGGTGAAAATCGCCGTGCACCCGCGTCTGTGTCGCTTGGTCGGCCGCAGCATGGGCTAGTTGCCCGGCAGAGACGCGCAACGTGTCGGATTGCGCGATAAATTCGGCAGCCGCCGCGCGCACTGCCTCGTCGGGCCACTCGGTTATTCGCTGCACGGCTTGCACGGCCAAGTCGATCTGCTCGACGGCGCCTTGCGCCCACAGCGCCACTTCAGCCGGTCCGGCCGGCTCCGGCGCGAACGCCGCCTGATCACCGGGCGCGGCCAGTACTGCGTGCATCTCGCCAAGCCGGCGTCCGATAGAGCTGGCCAGCGACAAGTAGCCGCTCAGCGCATCCTCAAACGCCGCCGTGTCGTCTTCGGCCGAGATGTCCGCCGAGGCGCGCTTGAGATAGTCCAGCGTCCAGCCCCAGGCATCCCCTTGGTTTGGCACGTAACCTTGCGCCAGCATCAGCGTGTGCGGCGTTCCGCGTTCGTCGGTGCGAATGACTTCACCCAGCAGGGGAGCGATATTGCGGAAACCACGCTCGGTCAAATACCCGGTCATCTCCGCCTCGGGATGCCGTCCTGCCAGCACCTTGCGGATGATCTTAAGCACCACCTGTTCGCCCACGATAAGCGAACTGTTGGACTGTTCGGCCGACAGCCGGTGGATCGGCGCGTTATCCGGTAGCACCACATCGTCCAGCAGCAGCGACTTGTGGAACGTCATCTGCCCCGCAGCCGTCGGCAGCACACGCTCGATGCGCATGGCGCCGATCACGTTGAACGCGAAAGCATCCAGGGCGAACGCGTCTGTCAGATAACCGACCTCGGCCGCACGCCGTACGCGTGTCAGTGCAAGCTGCTGGGCCAGCGGCCCGCTGTTGCTGTCATCGCGGCAAATGCCGAGCGGCAGCGCATAACTTTCCACACGGTCGCCGACACTAGCGGCTATCTCGCTCAGCAGGACAGCGCGAATCCCCTCACCCAGCGTGACGGCATAGGACAGGTGCACGCCGCTCAGCCGCTCGCCCTTAGAGCCGAACCAGCGTCGCTTCTGCAGATAGGCGGGCAAGGCTTCGCGTTCCAGGATGGCGCGGCCAGTCGGTTGCAGCACCTCGCCGATCTCTCGCCGCAGGACGATCGTCGCATACTCGGGCATCGGCGCCGGCGCTTGGCTCGCCCCAGATTTTGTCGCCTCGGCGGACAACGCGAACCAGTAAAACGCGTATGGCGGCAGGGTGAGCAGGTAGCTCAACTGTCCGATCGTGGGAAACGCCGCGCCGCCGACGACGTCAATCGGCGTGCGATCGGCAAAAGCGGAAAGGTCAAGCTCCACCGCCTGGGCGGTGCGCGACAGGTTGCTCACGCACAGGATTATCTCCTCCTCTCCGTCCTCCGTGTGTTCGCGCAGATAGGCCAATATCTTGCGGTTGCCGGGATAGAGAAAACGCTGCGTTCCGCGGCCGAACGCACGGTAACGCCGGCGCACGGCCAACATGGTGCGCATCCAGTTCAGCAGCGAATGCCGATCGCGCGACTGGCTTTCCACGTTGACCGCCGGGAAACCATAGATCGGGTCCATGATCGGCGGCAGCACCAATGCGGCGGGATCGGCGCGCGAAAAGCCGCCGTTGCGGTCAACGGACCACTGCATCGGCGTGCGTACGCCATCGCGGTCGCCTAGATGGATGTTGTCGCCCATGCCTATCTCGTCGCCGTAATAGATCACCGGCGTGCCGGGCATGGAAAGCAGCAAGCCGTTCATGAGCTCGATACGGCGCCGGTCACGCTCCAGCAGCGGCGCCAGCCGGCGGCGTATACCCAGGTTGATGCGGGCGCGGCGGTCGCTAGCGTAGGTCTCCCACAAATAGTCGCGTTCCGCACTGGTCACCATTTCCAGCGTCAGCTCGTCATGGTTGCGCAGGAACACCGCCCACTGGCAGTTGGCCGGGATGGCCGGCGTCTGGCGCATGATATCCGTAATCGGGAAGCGGTCCTCCCGCGCGATCGCCATGTACATGCGCGGCATGAGCGGGAAGTGGAAGCTCATGTGGCACTCGTCGCCGTCGCCGAAATACTGCTGCGCGTCTTCCGGCCACTGGTTCGCCTCGGCCAGCAGCATGCGGCCAGGTGCGTGCACGTCCAGCTCGGCACGTATGCGCTTGAGAATGCCGTGCGTCTCGGCGAGGTTCTCGTTGTTGGTCCCTTCGCGCTCGACGAGGTATGGCACCGCATCCAGGCGCAGCCCATCGATCCCCATGTCCAGCCAGAAGCGCATGACCGACAGCACCTCCTCCAGAACGGCGGGGTTGTCGAAGTTCAAGTCGGGCTGGTGCGAGTAGAAGCGGTGCCAGAAATACGCGTTGGCCTCCTCGTCCCAGGTCCAGTTGGATTTTTCGGTATCGATGAAGATCACCCGTGTGCCGGCGTATCTATCGTCGTCGTCGGACCACACGTAGAATTCGCGTTCAGGCGAGCCGGGCGGCGCCCTGCGGGCACGCTGAAACCACGGGTGCTGGTCGCTGGTATGGTTGATCACCAGCTCGGCGATCACGCGTATGTTGCGTGCGTGGGCCGCTTCGATAAACCGGCGAACATCGGCCAGAGTACCGTAGTCGGGGTGAACACCACGGTAATCGGCGATGTCGTAGCCGTCATCGCGCCGCGGCGAGGGATAGAAGGGCAGCATCCAGATCGCGGTCACGCCTAACTCGGCGATGTAATCCAGCTTCTCCATCAGGCCGTTGAAATCGCCGATGCCGTCGTTGTCCGCGTCGAAAAACGACTTCAGGTGAAGCTGGTAGATGATCGCGTCTTTGTACCACAGCGGATCTTCGGCCAGCGGCGTGGTCGTATGGGCGGGATGCGTGTGCGTCGAAATCGGGGCGTTCATCGCGTTTCCGTCTGCCATTGGGTCGTCAAAGGCTGGTGGTGGGCCGGACCCGCCAGATCGCATAGGGCTGCTCCGGCGAGAGGCGAAGTCGCTGCGTCTTGCCCTGCCAGGTGAACGCAACGCCCGTCAGAAGGTCCTCGGCGGAGAGGCTGGCTTCGTCCGGCAGCTTCCAACTCCACAGCGGCAGGTCGAAATCGGCCTCCTGGGCGCCGAACGGGTCGAGGCTGATTGCCACTAGCACGACATTGGTGCGGTCCGGCGTGGCTTTCTCGTAATACAGGACGGCGTCGTTGCCCGCCGAGAGGAAGCGCACACCGCGATGGGTCTGCAACGCCGGGTTCTGGCGGCGTATAAGGTTCAACGCGGTGATGTCAGCTACAATGTTGCCCGGCCGGTCCCAATCCCAGGCCCGCAACTGATATTTCTCGCTGTCGAGGTACTCCTCCTTGCCTGGAACGGCTGCAGCCTCGCACAGCTCGAAACCATTATACACGCCCCACAGCCCCGACAGCGTCGCGGCCAGCGCCGCACGGATCAGGAAGCCGGGCCTCCCGGAGGTCTGCAGGAACGGCGGATTGATGTCGGGCGTGTTGACGAAGAAATGCGGGCGGAAGAAGTCGCGTGGCGGCTCGGTGTCCAACTCGGTCAGGTATTCCTCAAGCTCACGCTTGGTGTTGCGCCAGGTGAAATAGGTATAGGATTGCGAGAAGCCGACCTTGGCCAGGCGGTACATGATCTTCGGCCGGGTGAACGCTTCGGCCAGGAAGATGGCGTCCGGGTAGCGGCCGCGCACCTCGCCGATCATCCACTGCCAGAACGGCAACGGCTTGGTGTGCGGGTTGTCCACCCGGAACAGCCTCACACCCTGGCCGGCCCAGAACAGCACCACGTCGCACAGCGCCGCCCACAACTCGGGGACGGCATCGCGCGCATAGAAATCGACGTTGACGATGTCCTCATATTTTTTTGGCGGGTTCTCCGCGTAGCGGATCGTGCCGTCCGGGCGCCAATCGAACCAGCCGGGATGCTGCTTCAGCCAGGGGTGGTCGGGCGAGCATTGAATGGCAAAATCGATCGCCAGCTCCAATCCGTGGCCCGCAGCCGCGCGGCGCAAACGCTGGAAATCGGCCAGGTTGCCCAGTTGCGGGTGCAGCGCATCGTGCCCGCCATCGGGCGAACCGATGGCGTATGGGCTGCCCGGGTCGTCGGGCGCTGGCGTCAGCGTGTTGTTGCGGCCTTTGCGGTTGGTGCGGCCGATCGGGCTGATCGGCGGGAAGTAGAGAACGTCGAATCCCATGCCGGCAATCCGCGGCAGGTGGCGCTCCACGTCGGCAAACGTGCCGTGCCGGGTTTCATCGTCGCTCATCGAGCGCGGAAACACCTCGTACCAGCTGGCGTAGCGCGCCTCGATGCGCTCGGCATCCACCGGAATGGGCGCGGTCTGCACGCTGTGCGGTCGGTCATCCGCCTCGGCCATCAGCGGCGCCAGTCCAGGTGACAGCAAAGCCGTGATTTTGGCTGCATCGTCCTGCCCGGGGACGAGGCCGGCCAGCAGGGCGCGGCCCAGATGCCCGCCGCAGCGCGCGGCAGCTTGCTGCACCAGCGCCTCGCCCTCGATCACCTCCAGCGCGATGCTCACGCCCGCCGCGGATTTCTTTGCCAGCTCGTCGCGGAACGTCTCGAAGCGGTCGCGCCAGGCCGAAACTACATAGGTATGCCGGCCCAGGGCAACCAGCGGGAAAGCCGCCTGCCATCGGTCGTTGCCCAGCGGTCGCATCGCCGTTTCGTGCGCCTCGTCATCCGGTCCGCGCCAGCCAAGCGCCACCGCAATCTTCTCGTGCCCGTCGAACACCACGTCGGCTTCAACGCTGATCAGCTCGCCTGCCACCGCCTTGACCGGGTAAGCACCCCCGTCGACTGCGGGGGTCAGCCGCTCGATGCCCAGCCGCGGCGAGGCGGCAGCAGCACGGGCCGCGCCGGGCACCACCGGCAAGGCTGCGCCGTCCCTTGCCGAAGCGTGCGCAGCAAACAGCCTAAACGCGCCCGGCGACAGCTCGATCACCGTATCTGGCGACAGCACGGTCTCGTCGGCCATGCTGCGAAACGGCCGGAACACGCCGCCGGTGGCCGGCAACAGGCTGGCGCCTAACACCGTCGTGCCGCGGCTTGTGTCGGTGTTAAACACGGCCAGCACGCCGGACAGCGCGCTGCGGTGGTCCGCGGCATCGCACCGCAGCACCGCCAGAACACGGCCGGTGTCACCCAGAGGGAAAACGGGGGCGGATGCGGCGCTAAGGGCAGGCGCGCGTGCCAGCGCCGCGTTCAGCGCGGTCAAGTCACGCGACTGATCGGGCGTATCCGACGGCCCTGCCACGTGCAGCCAGCCCTGTCCCAGCACCGCGGCAAGACCGGGCGGCGCCCACCCGGCCGCCGCTGCGGCCTGGTGGGGCCCAGGTGGCTGACCGGCGACGCCGAGCACGGGAGCGACGCCGCGCAGGACTGCCATCGCGCTCCAGGAAACGAGTTCCTGCCCCTTGCGCCCAGAGAGGGGCAGGAACACACCGTCAAGGCCCTGTCCCGCCAGGCTGCGCAGGGCTGCGGCCGAAAGGCCGACTGTCCAGGCCAGCAGGAGCGCGTCGGGCACAGCCTGGCGCATCGCCCCGGTGAACGTCGCCAGCACGGCTTCGGGCACGCCGTCCAGCCCAACCAACCGGAAACCGGCCACGCCGTCCGCCTGCCAGCCCCGCAGCCGAGGCGCCCACCACGCGGCCAAGGCAAGCGCATCCCCCGCGCTGGCCAGGTGTGCCACGGCCGCGTCGGCTCCCTCGCTGCGGCGCGGGTCGAGCAGTTCGTCGCGCGAGGGCATCGCAAACGGGCCGTCCGCCCCGCCTGCCGACGCGCGGGCCGCCAGCCGATCGACAGTCACGTCCAGCAGCAGGCCAACCCTGGCGTTCGTGGCGGCCCTGCACAGATCGGCGAGGTCCAGGCCGCCAAAACCAGGAGCGAGCATGGCAAAGTCGGCCGTCAGGTAAGGATTGCCGCGCGGGCCGGCCAGCCAGGGCGGGGCGCTCAGCACATGGGTAAAGCCCTGGGACGCAGCCCGCGTGAACACCGAGCCGGCATCATCCCACACGGGCGCGTGAACGATACGCAGGGGCTGCAACACGAGCGGCGCGGGCGCCGCTGCCTGCGCTTTGACGGCGGTGGTCACGGGTGCTGGCATGTCGTCGATCCTCACCACCTTGGGTGGCCATAGAGCATCAGCACGACCCGGGTTGCCGAGCCGGCTGCGCCAGCCTTTCAGCCAAACGAATAATCGGAAGGGCGCCGCTACACCTTATCGAGGTGAACGCCGCCGCTGACTGCCTGGTAGGTCGCGATCGCCAGCGTCAGGGGCTCGAACGGCTTGGTGATGACGAAGGCGGGTTCGATCGCGTCGCCGGTCAGCAGCCGCTCCGGGTAGGCGGTCACGAAAATGACCGGCGCGTAGTGGCTGCGCAGGATGGCGGCCACGGCGCTGGTCCCATCGCCGCCCAGGCCCAGGTTGATGTCGGCCAGGATTAGGCCGGGTCGGGTGCGCTTGGCCAACGCGATCGCCTCCGCCTCGGTGGAGGCAAGGCCAACCACACGGTGACCGCAACTCTGCACCAGTTCTTCGAGGTCCATTGCAATGATGGGCTCGTCCTCGATGATCAGCACGTCCGTCGCGGCAGATGCGCGCAGCCGCTCGCGTGCGTCGGCGAGATGGCTGGCGGCCTCTTCGGCGGTCAGGCCAAGGATGGGCGCGGCATCCTCGGCCGAAACGTCTTCCAGCGACGTCAACAGCAGCAATTGCCGCTGCTTGGCCGACAGGCCGTCCTGCTCGTCACGGCCGCGGGCGCTGCTGTCGAAAAGTTGCGTCACCCCTTGATAGAGCACCTGGCGCGGTTCGGTTACACCCCCGCAGTCCGGTCCCGTGCCGGCCAGGTTGTCACGCAGGCAGGTGGCGACCAGGGCGTCGCCAGCCGGTTGGCTGCCGGTCAAGGCGCGGGCATATCGGCGGGCATAGGGCAGCGCGCGGAGCAGATCCTCACGTCGCAGGCTGGTCATCTTCGGGGCCTCATGGAGAATTCTGTGCGAGTACAGCCGGGCATAGCAGCAACGCCACCGTATAGCCGCACACCGTCTCGTGGATAAAGCCGCGTACGACAAGGCGGCGGAGTGCGATGCGGGATACGACAACACGCCTTCTAGCGACGCCGCGCTGTCCCGGCGGGAGTTGGCCGCGCTGTTGCCGGAGTTGCGGTCCTATGCACGCTTCCTGGTGCGCGACCCTTCGAAATCGGACGATCTGGTGCAGGACGCCATCGTTCGCGCGCTCGCTTCGATCACCCAGTTCCAACCGGGCACCAGCCTGAAGGCATGGGCGTTCACAATCCTGCGAAATGCCTTTTTCGAACAGGAGCGCCGCCGCAAGCGCGAAACCGCCGCCATCGCGCTGCACGCCGAAATCGCCGCCACCGGCGGCTTGCAGCAGCACCACGGCGAGATCGCAGACATGTCGCGGATGCTGTGGACCCTGCCGCCGCTCCTGAGAGAGGCGCTGGTGCTGGTCGGCGCGCAGGAGATGACGCACGAAGAGGCCGCCATCGTATGCAGCGTACCCGCCGGAACCATGCGCGCCCGCGTTTCGCGCGCTCGCGGCAAGCTGGCCGAAGCCTTCGGCAGCGGCGCTCGCCCTTGGGAAGCCTGACACAGCTTCCGGCCGCCGGTCCGTCTAGCCCGTCGCCGCGGGATGTCATGCACCGTCGCGTTGCCGTTCTCGCGTTTTCGTGATCGACGTCGATGCAGCAGACCCCCGGGTAGCGTCATTGGTTCACCAGGAAGACGGAGATACCGATGACCGCAGCGACACTTACGACCACGTTTCACGATCAGATCATCGCCATCCTGCCGAAGCTCCGTATCCAGGCGCTGGCCCTGACCCGCAATCGGGCGGCGGCCGAAGACTTGGTGCAGGACGCAGTGTGTAATGCGCTCTCCGCCCAACAGAGTTTCATTCCCGGCACGAATTTCCCGGCGTGGATGCACCGTATCTTGCGCAACCGCTTCATCAGCAACCTTCGCAAGCGCCGCGACACGACGGATATCGACGACGTGCCGAGTTCGGTGTTCGCCAGCGAAGCGCCGCATGAGGATCGCCTGGCGTTGAAGGAGTTGGCGCAGGCGATGACACGTCTGCCGTCCGACCAGCGTGAGGCGCTTGTGATGGTCGTGGTGCACGGCATGAGCTACGAGGCGCTGGCCGAATCCACCGGTTGTGCCGTCGGAACCGCTAAGAGCCGCGTGTTTCGCGCCCGCCGTCAGCTCGAATCTTGGCTGCTGGGCGAGACCAAGGAGAGTGCCAAGGCCGCTCGCGGCGCTGCGGCGCTTTTGGCGCGCCGCCTAGCTGAGGGCGAACGCGAGGCCGAGCATGTCTGACCCTGCTTAAAGCCAGATTGAACACATGATCGACGGCTGCCCCAACCAGGGCAGCCGTCGTTCGTTGTGATCCGACAGGGTTTAGAATGCGACCATGCCAAAGGCCAAGGCTCCCACTCCGCCGACCCCAAGAAAACCTCGCAAGACCGAGGTGGCGTTCGACTTGTGGCTGCAAAAGGGTTTGCACGAGTTGTACGATCAAGTCGCCAACGAGCCGGTTCCTGATGAGCTGCTGAAGTTGATAGAGGAGGATCGCGGCAGGTGAGTTCATCGCCTGCCGCGACCCAGTCCACGGCCGGGAACGACGGCCTTCCGGCATCCCGAAGACAAGACAGGCTCAAGGCCGTTCTAGGTCCAATCCGGGTTCGTCTCGCTCTTCTCGTGCTGATTGCCGCAATACCGCTGCTTATGCTCTCCGCCACGATCGCGTTGCAAAACTATAGGCTGGCTTTGAACGCGACGGGTGACAGGGTGGCGCACGTGCGCGACGCTGCGGCTGCGGGCCAGGTGTCGGCCGTGATCGGCACAGAGGAGATGCTGCAGGCGCTGGCGGAAGCGGGAGATTTGCTGAGTAGCGATCCCGAAGACTGCCACAAGCGCCTGGCCGGCCTGCTTGCCTTGCAATCAGACCGATTCTCGAACATTGCCGCCGGTGACATGGACGGCCGCTTTCGTTGTTCCGCACGCGCGATCCCGGCCAGCGAGCTTTCGGCCGGCAGCAGGCAACAGGACTGCGAACTCTTCGTGGGCTCTGCCATGCAGCGCCGTTTCGCGCTGGGTCCGATACGCACCAGCCCCCTTACCGGCGAGCTGGTCATACCGGCGACCTACCCCATCATGCGCAGTGGGACGGTGGCCGGCCTGGTTTATGCCGGTCTGCGTATCAGCTGGTTCGGACACGCCGAGGTGGGCGCCAATCAAACCCACTATGCCCTGTGGATCGCCGATGGCTCGGGGCGCATCGTTCAGGTTGCAAGCGCGGGCGAGCGCAGCCTGCCGCCGCCAGACCTGCTACACGCCCTGCGAAACGCACCGATCGTTGCCGACTCACGCTCGGTCGATGGCGCGCCCTATGCCTACGCTTCAGTCGTGCTGGGACAAGGCTACAGCCTCATAGTGGCGACCCCTGCGCGCGCAGACCGCGAGGCTGCGACGTCGCTGCTGCTGCGGCGCATCGGCCAGCTGTTTCTGCTGTTACTGATCGGCCTGGCTGGCGTGGCCATCGGCACCCATCTGGCCCTGACCGAGCCGTTGACGCGTTTGAGCCGCGCCGTTGCCCGCTGGCGCCTCGACGGCCGTTTCGACGCCACGTCCCTGCGCGATCCCCCCACCGAGGTGGCAGCCATGGCAGCCACTTTTGCCGAGGCCACCCAGGCGGTCGCCGAACATGCTGCGCGCCACCAGACCGCGGTGGCCCAGCAGGAGCTGCTGATGCGCGAGATTCACCATCGGGTGAAGAATAACCTGCAGATCGTCGCGTCGTTGCTCAACCTTCAAGCCTCTCGCATTCGGCTGCCCGAAGCGCGCGCGGAGTTTGCCAGCGCGCGCGACCGCGTCCGTGCGCTGGCGACCCTGCACCGTCATCTATACATGCACGGTGAAGTGCACACGATCGACATGCCGGGCTTTCTCGCAGAATTATGCAGCCAGTTGTTCCAGGCGATGGGCGAGGTGCCCGGCCGGCGAATCGGGCTGAATATCAAGGCAAGTCCGTTGCAGATGTCGAGTGACCAGGCCGTGCCATTGTCGCTGGTGGTCACCGAAGCGGTCAGCAATGCGGTCAAATACGCTTTTCCGGGCGGACGCGCTGGACAGGTAAACGTGATGCTGTCCACCGACGGGGAGACTGCCGATCTGGTGGTGGAAGACGACGGGATCGGCATACCGGCTGGCAGGACCGAAACCGATTCGGGGCCGCGCGATGGTATCGGCATCACGCTGATCCGCGGCTTCGCCCGGCAGCTCGGTGCCACGCTGCAGGTACACGAGGATCGCGGCACGCGCTACGCGCTGCGCATGCCGCTCAACCGCGAACCCGCCGAGGCCGAAGCCGCCGATTAGCCTCCCCGGCGTCCGTGGCGCGGCGGATTTTAGCTGGTCCGACGCATTCCCTCCCGCCGTAGGCGACGCTACATTCCACGCATGCAGGACAGACGACGCGCGGCTAGGAGCTGGACTCAGGCGCAAACGCGTGCCGGGCGCCGGCCTGCGATGCCGGTGATAGGCTGCGCCCTGGCTGGTCTGGCGGCATCGGTCGGACAAGCCGGCTGCGTGGCGGCGGTGCTGTCGGCGGCTCTGGCAGGGGCACCCGCTTCGCCGTGGCCGCTGGCCGGATTCGCGCTGCTGATGCTGCTGCGCGCGGCCTTGCAATTTGCCGCCGAGGGAGCCGGCTTCCGCGCCGGTGCCGAAGGACGCACCAGGCTTCGCCACGATACGCTCACCCGGATGTTGGCCGCCGGCCCCGCCCTTCTGAGAGGCTCGCATTCCGGCGACCTGGCGTCCACGGTCGTGGACCGGATCGAGGCGTTGGACGGCCTATTCAGCCGCTGGGTGCCCGCCGCGGTTCTTGCCTTACTGGGGCCGGCGCTGATCGGCCTCTGCGCGCTGGCTGTCGATCCGTTTGCCGGCGTGGTGCTGTTGATTGCCGGGCTGTCCGTGCCGGTCGGCCAGGCGGTGGCCGGAATCGGCGCGGCAGCCGCATCGCGCGGCCAGTTCCTGGCCATGGCCCGTCTGCAAGCACGCTTCCTGGACCGGGTGCGCGGTATCGCGACCATCGTGCTGGCCGGCCGTGCCGAAGACGAGGCGGTGGCGCTGGGCAGGGCGGCAGACGCCCTGCGCCAGCGCACGATGCGTGTGCTGCGCATGGCGTTCCTGTCGTCTGCGGCGCTCGACTGCGCGATGGCCGCTGCCCTTGTCGCCCTGGTGATACATGATCGCGCCGCCCTGCTCGACCGCCATGGTTCGGCCATGCGGCCGCTGTTCACCCTGCTGCTCGTCCCAGAGTTCTTCGGCCCGCTGCGCAGCTTTGCCGCCGCCTATCAGGACCGTATCCATGCCACGGGCGCGGCCGAGGCACTGCTGGACGTGCCGCCGCTCCCGCAAGCCGCGCCGTCGGCCGCGATCCGCACGATCGAAGCGCGCGGCGTGGCGCTGGCGTTCGAGAACGTGCGCCTGGTCTGGGATCCGGCCCGCCCGCCGGCGCTGGACGGGCTGAGTTTCTTCGTCGCCCCCGGCGAGATGCTGGTGCTGGCCGGCCCGTCCGGTGCCGGCAAGTCCAGCGTGATTGAGCTTCTTCTAGGCTTCGTGCAGCCCGACAAGGGGCGAATCCTGATCAACGGCCACGACATCGCCGACATCGTGCCGCAGGCGCTCTCCCGGCTGACGGCCTGGATCGGCCAGAAGCCCACCCTGTTCGCCGGCACGATACGCGAAAACATTGCGTTCGCCCGTCCGGAGGCGAGCGGTGCCGAGATCGAGGAAGCCGCCAGCCAGGCGCGAATCGACAGCTTCAGCCAGGTGCTGCCGCTCGGCCTCGACACGGCCATCGGCGAAGGCGGCCATGGCCTGTCTGGCGGCCAGGCACAGCGCGTGGCGATCGCCCGCGCCTTCTTGAAAAACGCGCCGCTGCTTTTGCTGGATGAACCAACGGCACATCTGGATCCGGCCACCGAGAGCGACGTGCTTGCCAGCCTCAAACGCCTGGCCCTTGGTCGAACGGTGATCATGGCGAGCCACTCCGCCGCGGCCCACGCCTTCGGCGGCCGGCGGCTCGACCTGCGGGACGGTCGCGCCGCCCGCTCCGTGCGTGGTGCCGCATGAAGCCGCTGCTGCACATAGTCGAGCTGTGGCGGGCACGTTTTGCTCTCCTGGCGGTCGGGCTGGGGCTGTCGCTGGTGGCGCTCGCCTCGGGCGTGGCGATGCTGACGCTTTCGGGTTCGGCAATCGCCGCCGTGCTGACGGGCGGCTTCCTGTCCGCCCCGCTCTGGCTGCGCGTGCTGGGTCCGGTGCGGGTGATCCTTCGCTACCTCGAACGGCTGGTGACGCATGGTGCCACCTTTCGCGCCCTCGCCGACCTGCGCGTATGGTTTTTCCGCGGCCTGGCCGCCGGGGCTGCGGGCGGGCTGGGCTTCCGGCAAGCCGGCGACGTGCTGCAACGACTGGTGGGCGACGTGGAGGCGCTGGACGGGCTCTACCTGCGCATTCTGCTGCCGCTGGCCGGTGCAATGCTTCTGGTGCCCGCGGCCGGAATCGTAGCTGGCCGGCTGTCCGCGCTGTGCGGGGTGGCGGTGGCGGTGCTGTTCGGCACGGCCGCTTTTGCGACGCCGGCGCTCGCCGCGCGGGCAGCGCAATCCTCCGGTGGACAGCTTGCCCAGGCCGCCGCCAAGCTGCGCATCGCTGCCCTTGACGCGCTGACCGGGTTGCGCGAGGTGCGCGCCTTCGGCGCGGAAGCCCGCATGGTCGCCCGCGCGGGCGCATGCGAGCGTGCGCTGGTCGCAGCC